>CALYRA010000070.1 GCA_945292135.1 uncultured Dysgonomonas sp. | reverse complement strand
ATGAATTTTATATTATAATCATTTATTTTCGTTTTTATTATCCTTTCCTTTTAATAGAAATAATATTGATATAATAAAATGATATTTGTTATAAAGATTAATTCTGCTTCTTCGGTCTAATGGATCGCAAAAATGTCATAAAACTTTCCTTTATAGTAATTTTCAGCAATTTTTTGTTTATCATATATCTTTTATCTCTATTCGAAAAGGTATGTAAAAGATACTTATTCCATCAGTATTAATACTGAAAAAGACCTATGGGTAAAGTTAAAAACTCGAATAAATAGGACGATTGAAGCTAAATCCATCGACATATTTTGATTGCGCTATATCAAATGAATGCCAATATTATTACAAAGAATATCTTATTATTAAATGCAATAAGGCGAACCCATTGATTCGCCTTATTTATAAGATTCTATATCTATTAATTTTTTATTCTTATTTCTCAAATGCTAAACACCGGAATTGAGTACTTCCATTATCCCAACTTCCAATTATAGTTTGTACTTGTTCCCATTGATCGGATGTTCCTGCTTTCTTAACATTCCTCTTATATCTGAATTTAATAGGAACAATTTTAGTTTTTGAGCCTTCTGTTTCTTTAGGGTCTAACCTATTGCGAAAAGAGGACATAGAACTTACAAAGTATGCAACTTCTTCATTCTTCGGAGCTATATACCCATTTGAAAGCGGATTTTTCTCAAAACGAACATCAATTATTATTTGATTTTTATTTGGATCCGGCTGGTCTCCAACAGGGGTTCCCTTATCATCTGTTATCTTTTGATCATATTCGTTATAATAAAAATAAGCGGCTACTTCAGTGTCTATATCAAATGCAAATTTTGTATAGAAAAGCCAATTATCTCCAAAATTTGAACTATACGCATAATAACCTCCATAATAAGCTCCAAATGTAGTATTCCAATCATTTGACAATTCTGTTGGATAAACTTCATTTGCCGGATCTATTCTGGGAATTTCGGTCGTAACGAGAGTTTTATATAAATTTTCCTTTATAATTTCTACTTTCTCCGCTTCATTATAACCTGAACCGGAATTGGATGCCTTAAAATGAATCAATGCGCAACTATGATTATCCAAATCATCAATCTTTGGGGATGTAAGGTACATGTATGGCGTAGTCGCATACTTCACTCCCTCTTTAGATGTTGTTATATATGCAAAACTATTTGTCTCTAATGTATCATCACTATCGCCTAAGCACGATGAAAAAAGAGTAATAGCAAAAAGGACACTTATACCAAATTTTAACAATTTCATTTTTTATATTAATTTAAGGTTATACAATATATACACAAATACATTTACTATCTAAAATTTAAACTTTAATCCTGCGGTTACATCAAATTGAGTTGGTTTGTCTGAATATATTGTTCTATATTCATTGGATGCGTCAAAGTAGTATATTCCCCCAACAGTTCCATATAAATACAATCCCCGATATATAGGATATATAACTCCTAAATTCAGATGAGTAGAAAATTGAGGGTTACTTTGACTTATATTATTTTTTATCGACATCAAATTTCTATATTCCGTATTATTAAATACTCCAACTCCTGTTCCATTGATTTGTTTCAACGATCCTGTATATTTACCTTTAATATCTTTTTGTATCATACCACCAAAAGATAAGTAAATATTCAATTCTCTAAATCTGAAGATCGTATAGTTAATTGAAATTGGTATGCCAAGATAATAAAATTTTTGCTTTTCTCTAAAAATATAATCATTATTTACATTTATAGTGGATGATAATTGAGTATAAATAATACCAGTTTCTAATGAAAGATTTGAAGAAATATCCTTACTGATCGTTAATCCAAATGAAATTGGTTTACTATGCTTCATTTTGAAAAAATTATCACCCTGTATAAACTCAGTATTTAAATTATCCGGATCAGAAAATGTCAATATACCGCCTTGCTGATTTTTATTATATACTGAAAGTGGAACAGATGAAAATACTCCAAAGGTAAAACCTTTTCGTTTATAATACATTGGAAGTTTCTTTACTTTAGTTCTTAAAGCTAAAGATTTTGCTTCTTGGTTTACTTCATTTTCATTTATTGGTTTTGTATCATAATCTGAAGTATCAATCAGCATTTTAGAACCTGCTTCTGTTGTACCAAATGTATTTTGGGTGCCTGTATCTTTATCATCTATTACGTCACTTAATTTTGTATCTAAAGCCTTAGCCAACGGTTGTGATGGCGCTTCAATAATAGTATCAATATTATTAGAAATTGAATCAACGTTAATAACATTTTGAAGACTCGGTTCCATCGAAGCAGGAACGTCCTTATTTACAATATTGTAAATGAAAACAGTAGCTACCGCTAAAGCTATAGTACTGGCGACAGCGGCTATAGGTTTCAGCCACATAATAGTTTTGCCAACTGTAGATACAGAAGAAGATAATGTAGAAGAAGATGACGACGAAACAGATGATGATGAAGCAGATTCACTACCGGAAGGGGTAGGTGCATTTTGTTGGGACAAAGCTTGATCTATACCTCCCCACAGTGACGCAGGAAGTTCCGGCTCAAAACTTTGCAGTTTTGACGAAAACAGATCTTTTATTTTATCTTCGTCCTCAAATATCATAAGTTCTCCTTTATGTATTTTTTTACCTTTTCTTGTAATATTTGTCTTGCCCGAACGTATTGAGACCGTGATGTACTTTCTGTTACATCCAGCATTTCAGCGATTTGCTTATGGGAATAATTTTCAATTGCATATAAGTTAAAAACTGTTGAATACCCCTTAGGCAATTCATAAATCATTTTAAGAAGCTCCGATTCGGGAATTTTATACATTGACTCATCTGTAGATTCATCTATCATGTCTGAGTAATTTTGTAAATCGTCCGTTGTTTGTATTAGTTTTTTGTCCTTACGTAAGTTCTCTAAAGCTTGGTTTATAAATATTCGTTTCATCCAGCCTTCAAAAGAACCTTTGTCCTGAAAACTTTGAATGTTTGCAAATATTTTAATGAAACCATCTTGAAGCAAATCTTTTGCAGATTCAGCATCAGAACAGTAACGCAAACACACCCCATACATCACACGAGAATATTTCTCGTAAAGAGCTTTCTGAGCATTGCGATCCTGTTTCTTACAGCCATCTATGATTTGCTGTTCGTTCATCTCATCTTCACATAGAAGACGCAAGCATATTTAAAATGCTGCATCTGTCTTCTATTTTTTACAATTTATTTTAATAAAAAGTTATACTGGATTATTTAATTAACACTTGACATTAAGGTTTTTGCGTAAAAAGAATCATCTTCACGCGAACTTTATTTCCAATATCAATTATATCAATTACATCTTGTAATGATAAATTCCTGTCAGCCTGAAGTAAAACATTCATTTCCTCATTCTCTGCTTTATTAGCTATCATTGCAGCCAAAATAGGTTCAATATCTTTTTTTGGTATTTCTTTATCATCTATGTAATAATGTAAATCAGCTGTTATTACCAAATTTATATTTTTCTTAGTCATAACCTGTTCCGACGACGAAGCCTGAGGTAACAAAACCCTAATTGCAGCCGGAGTAACCATTGTAGATATAATCAGAAAAAACAACAACAAGAAGAACATTATATCGTTTAATGATGATGTATATACTTCTGCCGCTCTTGATTTCTTTCGTTGTATTTTCATACTTGTATTACAATTAAATGATTAAGCTAATGGTTTACTTTTTTTATACGCTCTGATAGCTTTTAAAACCTCATTAGAATCCTTTTCTATATTTGCGACAGCGTTATCAATACGTCCATTCAAAATATAGAATCCGGCATAAGATACGATACCAACAAGAAGTCCCGCTCCTGAACAAATCATTTTTTGATATAATCCTGTCGAAATTGTATCAATAGCCAAATCATTCGTTTGGGCAATGTCATAAAATATCTTTATCACCCCAAAAATTGTACCCAAGAAACCTAACATCGGGGCGATTGAAGCCGTGATACTTAAATAATTCATTTGACTTTCAAGGATGTTTAACTGTTGACGGGCTTCTACTTCCATCCCTTCCTGTATTTCTTCGACACTATTATCAGCCTCTTTCAATCCTGCTGCTATAACTTTTGCGGAAGCATACGGACGATCAAGACAAAATTTAAGCGCTTTGTCAATCTTACCTTCATGTACCAATTCGGAAACACGAGATAACCAAATAGAATCTTTTTTCGCAATTCTATTTATTTGAAACCATTTGTTGATTATTATATAAATCGCCAATAATGACAATAAGAAAATCGGCAATAAAATCCACCCTCCCTTTAAAATCAAACTAAAATAGTTTTCATCAGCAACTGGAGGCGTATTAAATTGTTGTTCGGCAGCAACATCTACTACTGTCGTAGTAGCTTGAAGCAATGTGAAAAAATTCATAAAAAATATGTATTATACTGTTATAAATAAAATGCGGCAACAATCTATTAAAAGAATAGAAATTATTGAATAATTCTATGTTTTATTTAATTATTTTTAATATATGCCAAAGATTACGTCTTTTATATAACTAAAGAAATAACTAATGATTCCAATAAATCCTATACCTATCATTGATACAACTAAAGATAGTTTGAGATAACCATCTGTTGATATTCTTTCAATCGGATTGTCATTCTTATTAATGAACATCGCCTTTACAACTATCAAATAATAATAAAGCGATATGATAGTATTCCAAAACGCTAAAATCACCAATACAATATTTGCCATGCCACCATGTTCCATTGCTGCCATAAAGACAAACATCTTACTAAAGAAACCGGCAGAAAATGGTATACCTCCTAATGAGAACATCGCAATCATCATAGTCAATGCCAACTTTGGATTTGTCTTATACAATCCGTTATAGTCGGAAATATTGACTTTGCCCGTCTTGTTTTCAATTGCTGAAATAATACCGAACGCAGCTAAATTGGAAAATACATATACAAATATATAGAATATAGTAGAAGCCATACCCATTTGCGTACCGGAAAATACTCCTAACATAATGAAACCTGCTTGCGAGATAGATGAAAACGCAAGAAAACGTTTCAAATTATTTTGACGAAGCGCAAATAGATTACCAATAGTGATTGTCAGTAAAGTAATAATCCAAATGATTCCTTGCCATACTTCAGATAATGCAGGAAAAACACGATACAAAATAACCATCAGGGCAAATACTGCAGCGCCTTTCGAAATTGTAGATAAATAAAGCGTTACATTAGTCGGAGCCCCCTGATAAGTATCCGGCGCCCAAAGATGAAATGGAACTAAAGATATTTTGAAAAACAAGCCTGACATAATAAATACCATTGCCATAATAACAAGCGGTCCGCCATAAATGTTTGTCGCTACATCTGAAAAATAAAGAGTTCCGGAAGCGCCATATAAAAATGATAATCCAAATAACATTACTGCTGATGAAAATACGGCGTTGAAAATATATTTTGCGCCTGCTTCAGCTGATTCGCGTTTATGCTTATTAAAGGCGACAAGTGCTGCAATTGGAAGTGACGCCGTTTCTAAACCAATATAAAATAAAAGGAAATGTCCGGAAGATATCATCAAATACATACCAAAAAGGGTAAGAACCGACAACATAAAAAACTCTCCTCTCTTAACTATGGCATCCGGACTTTTCAACCACTCATTGGCTTGAAGGAAAATAAGGAACAAACCTATATTCAAAATATTTTTTATTGTCATATAAGCTCCGCCCGTAACATACATTCCATGAAATGATTCGCCTGAATCTTTGAATGTAAAACAAAAGACCGTATGTGCCAAAAACACGATACATGCAAAAGGAAAATAATATTTCTTAGCTTTGTCAGAAGCAAACAAATCATAAAAAATCAGTAATAGAAATACCACAATGAGCGACATCTCATGCTTCATCAACAAATAATTACTCAAATCCATTTTATATCTTAATTACTATATTTTTACTAATTTCCGTTCTATTTTCCTTAATGTAAATATGTCAAACTTTGAGATATCAAATTTGAAATCCAAGATGGGAACATACCCACACCAGCTACACACACAATAAGTCCTACTACCGCAACTTTTTCATGCCAAACCGCATCAGTTAATTCCAAATGATGCGGATCTTGAACAGGACCATACAAAATTTTACCAACCACTTTAAGTATATATACAGCCGTTACTACAATTGAAGAGATTGCAATTATTGTAAATACACGGTGGAACACATCCGAATGCTGGAATGAACCTACAAAAATTGTCATTTCAGCGACAAAGCCACTTAATCCGGGCAAACCTAACGAAGCCAAACCCGCAATAACATACGAGACGCACAAGAATGGCATTATCTTCATCAATCCTCCCAATTGTCGAATGTCACGAGTATGTGTACGTCCGTAAATCATACCAATCAAAGCAAAGAATAAAGCCGTCATCAAACCGTGCGATAACATTTGCATTACTGCGCCGACAGTAGCAGTCCGATTTAACATTAATATTGCAAACAATACCAATCCACAGTGACATACTGAAGAATAAGCATTGA
>CALYRA010000069.1 GCA_945292135.1 uncultured Dysgonomonas sp. | reverse complement strand
ATTTTGAAAACTTTCTGTTTGTTAATAATTTTTTAATATAAAATTTGGACTTCTTTGATGTAATTTATTTCTTTGCTCCCTATTAAAAACAACACACTATATAAATAAAGTAAAATGTCTGAGAAGAGTTATACGTTTGATGAAGCTTACAATGAATCGCTTAAATATTTTAAAGGCGATGAATTGGCGGCAAAAGTATGGGTCAATAAATATGCGTTGAAGGATGCCAGTGGAAAAATCTATGAAAAGTCTCCAACCGAAATGCATTGGAGGTTAGCAAACGAGATTGCTCGTATAGAAGCTAAATATGAAAATAGTCTTACCGCTCAGCAATTGTTTGACCTTTTTGACCAATTCAAATATATTATACCCCAAGGAAGTCCGATGACCGGTATCGGAAACAACTATCAGGTAGCATCTTTGTCAAACTGTTTTGTAATAGGTCTCAGCGGAGACGCAGATTCATATAGCGGGATCATTCGTATTGACGAAGAACAAGTTCAATTGATGAAACGTCGTGGCGGAGTAGGACATGACTTGTCACATATACGCCCTAAAGGATCGCCAGTAAAAAATTCGGCTTTGACATCCACAGGATTAGTTCCGTTTATGGAGCGTTATTCCAATTCGACGCGTGAAGTTGCACAAGATGGACGCCGTGGAGCATTAATGTTAAGCGTTTCGATAAAGCATCCCGACGCCGAATCATTTATTGACGCTAAGATGGAGCAGGGAAAAGTTACGGGAGCAAACGTTTCGGTACGAATTGATGATGAATTTATGCGTTCCGTTGTAGAAGGTACGCCTTATGCTCAACAATATCCGATAGATTCGGACAACCCTACTACCATAAAAGATATCGACGCCAAAGAATTGTGGAAAAAAATAGTACATAACGCTTGGAAATCCGCCGAACCCGGCGTATTATTTTGGGATACTATAATCAGAGAATCTGTACCCGACTGTTATGCCGATCTTGGTTTCAAAACTATATCTACAAACCCATGTGGAGAAATACCATTGTGTCCATACGACAGTTGTCGGCTATTAGCGATCAACTTATATTCCTATGTTGTCAATCCCTTTACCGATGAGGCGTATTTCGATTTTGACTTATTCAAAAAGCATGTCGTATTGGCTCAGCGTATAATGGATGATATAATTGATCTTGAAGCAGAAAAGATAGACAAAATACTAAAGAAAATACAAGAAGATCCCGAATCGGAAGAAGTAAAATCCACCGAAAGACATTTGTGGGAAAAAATTCGTAAGAAAACCCTTCAAGGACGTCGTACAGGAGTTGGTATTACAGCCGAAGGCGATATGATAGCCGCGATGGGATTACGTTACGGTACAGACGAAGCGACAGCTTTTGCCGAGGAAGTACAACGTACGCTCGCTTTATCAGCTTACAGGTCTTCCGTCGATTTGGCGAAAGAAAGAGGCGCATTTGAAATATTCGATATCAACCGTGAAAAAAACAATCCGTTTATCAATCGTTTAGCCGAAGCGGATCCGTCACTTTACAAAGCAATGGAACAATATGGCAGACGTAACATCGCATGTTTGACAATTGCTCCGACAGGAACAACAAGTCTGATGACGCAATCGACCTCCGGTATCGAACCCGTATTTTTACCCGTATATAAACGTCGTCGTAAAGTAAATCCGAATGATAAAGATGTCCGCGTAGATTTTGTAGATGAAAACGGGGACTCTTGGGAAGAGTACATAGTTTTCCATCACAAATTTGTAACATGGATGGAACAAAAAGGATATTCAACCACCAAACGTTATACGAATGAAGAAATAGATAAGTTGGTAGCCGAATCGCCCTATTATAAAGCAACCTCAAATGACGTAGATTGGTTGCATAAAGTAAAAATGCAAGGACGTATACAGAAATGGGTTGACCATTCTATCAGCGTGACAATTAATCTTCCGAACGATGTTTCCGAAGATTTGGTTAACGACCTTTATGTTGAAGCATGGAGAAGCGGATGTAAAGGATGTACCGTTTATCGTGATGGCTCACGAGCAGGCGTATTGGTTTCGGTATCGGAAGAAGATAAAAAGAAAAAAGACAAAAAAACGGAAGACTGCCGCGATTGTTACGAACGTCCGTTAGTAGTTCCGCAAAGACCACGCGAATTGGAGGCAGACGTAATTAAGTTCCAGAATAATAAAGAAAAATGGATAGCCTTCATCGGTCTGTTGGACGGTCGCCCTTACGAAGTATTTACAGGAATAGCGGATGATGATGAAGGATTGATGTTACCTAAAAATGTAAATCACGGTTATATCATCAAGACATATAATGATTCGGGAGAACGTTCCTATGACTTCCAATTTAAAAATAAGAAAGGCTATAAGACAACAATCGAAGGATTGAATGATAAATTCAATCCCGAATTTTGGAATTACGCAAAACTAATTTCAGGAGTATTACGTTACGGAATGCCTATAGATCAAGTAGTAAAGTTGGTTCAAGGATTGGAACTGAATAATGAAACAATCAATACTTGGAAAAACGGCGTTGAACGCGCGTTGAAAAGATATTTACCCAATGATACGGAAGCTAAAGGACAGAAATGTCCGGTTTGTGGTCTTGAAACGCTTGTCTATCAGGAAGGTTGTATGAAATGTACAAATTGTGGAGCATCAAAATGCGGATGATATTTGTTTTGTTGTTATGAAAATAGGAGAGGGGAGCAATTTCTAATTGTTTTCCTCTTTCTTTTTCAGGTCGATTCCAAATCAAGAATAAATAATAATAATTAAACCCTATGATAACTGTCACTGTCGAAGAGCGGAACAAGATAGATGAAATAATAAGTAAAAATACGATTTGTTATGTAGGAATGATAGATAAAGAAGGTTATCCATACGTCGTACCGATGAACTTTGGTTATGAAAACGATACGATTTATTTACATTCTGCCCGTGAAGGGATCAGCATTGAATCATTAAAGTTGAATCCTAATATATGCGTCACTTTTTGTAACGGTTATGAACTCGTATATCAGAACGAAAATGTAGCATGCAGCTACCGTATAAAAGGGAGTAGTGTTGTTTGTCGGGGAAAAGTGATTTTTGAAGAAGATATGAAAGAAAAAGTCAAAGCCCTGAATATTATAATGAAACAATATTCGGATAAGCATTTTACATATTCCGATCCGGCAGTTAGTAATGTTTTGGTCTGGAAAGTCGAAATTCAATCCGTTTCGACTAAACTTTTTGGCGTACCTCATCCAAACTCCGGAAATTATAAAGATAATTCTATTTCCTAAAGTATGATACGGTAGTATTAAACAGGAACTTGTATCATTCTTTTGACAAATCTTTAACGATTAGATATGCTGTATTCACCTTTACTGATTCTGATTTTAAGATTGGCGGAAAAATATCCATACTATTTATAATTTTCAAAAGATAAGCCATTAAAGATTAATTTAACGGCTTATTTATTCAAAATGAAATTATCCTTTTTCAGCTATATTTTCACGAGCCTTTGTCAGAAATCCAAGCATTGCTTTACTGTCTTTCTTTTCGATTATCCCTAACAAATGTTTCAACTCCTTCCGTATATTTTCGATCTGACAAGGCGTATACGGGTTAAAAAGTATTTCGGTCAATAGGTAATCATCTTCAGATAGTAATCCCTTTGCTATATCCATATGCTTTTTAAAAGTCGTACCGGGAGCGTCCTGATGTTTCATTACCGAAGTGAATACAAGGGTTGAGGCAAAAGGAATAGATAATGAATATGCGATGGTCTCGTCGTGTTCGCGAAAAGTATATTCAAAAACCCTGAGATTTAAACTTTTATATAAATCCAGAAAGAACTTTTTTCCTTCAGGACTTGATTCTGAAATAACAATAGCGCTTTGGGTGCTCAAGTTGCGTAAATCGGCAAAAGTAGGTCCAAACATTGGATGTGATGACGCAAAAGGCTGTTCAACAGTCGCATAAAATTCTTCAAGTCCGGTCTTAACCGATGCTATATCCGATATTATACAATCTTTTCTGATATATGGCAGAATGGTTTTAAATGCTTCTATCGTATATTTTACCGTAGCGGCGTTAATAACCAAATCCGGATCAAATTCGGTGATTTCTTTTGGATCACTCATTCTGACCGTATTATATATAAATCTCAATTTTTTCGGATCTGTATCATAAACCGCAAGTTCGTGGTCAAAACTCAATACGTCTCCAAAGAAAGAACCCATCTTGCCGGCTCCGAGTATAAGTATTTTCATTATTACTTTTTTAGTAGTTACTTGATTTTTATTTTGTAAACTTTAATACGTTGACATAATTCGCTATTTGAACAAATAATCTTTCATATTGTTAATCAAATAAGAACAAACAAGATTGTGTATAAACAAATTAGTGGATAGGCATTCTATTTGTTTCAGAAATTCAAAAATCCCATCGATATGATAAATTTTAAAAAATTACTAATAACCGTTACGCTTGTCTTTTCGACAGTTACTCTTTTTGCCCAAAAAAGTTTTGAAGACGATAATAACGTAATTAGTCTGACGGTCGGTTATGGTAATACGCTCCATACCGGTAGTGAATGGAAAACCAAATTTCCCGTAACAATGTTATTTTTTGAAGCCTGCGTGAAAGACTATTTATTTGATTCAAAGAGCTCATTGGGTATTGGAGGATTTGTAGGATATTCCTCACAAAAATATGATACTAAATCATCCAATATAAAATATTTGAATATGAAATATACGGATGTTGTAGTCGGCGCTCAAGGAAATATTCATTACTCCTTTTTACCTAAATTAGATACTTATTTGGGTATTTCATTAGGATACGATTTTGTAAATGCGGATGGTCGTACTGCGGGTGATTATGATGATTTGGATTCTAATAAAATAATTTTTGGCGCGCACATTGGAGCTCGTTATTATATCTTACCCAAAATCGCAATAATGGCCGAAACCGGTTATAATGTATCCTACGTAAGCGGCGGCGTATCCGTTAAATTCTAATCAATATATTAAATATAAAGCATAAACTTATGTTTATGCTTTATTTATATCAATAGGTCATTTGTTCAGTATATCCACTTGCTGACGAACTGATTCTTCGTGTATCGCTTCAAGTACAACACGCATAAATTCGGGGTTCATATTCATTTCTTCTGCTTGTTTGATACGCTTGTTCAATATTTCATCATACCGGTCTGTCTGTACAATAATCATATTATGTTCTTTTTTAAACGTGCCTATTTCGCAAGAAATGCGCATACGTTTTGCAAGAAGTTCCAATAGTTGGTCGTCAAGTTCGTCAATTTGCCTGCGAAGATCAGATAAGTCTTCGGTCGATTGTTTGCCATTACGGATAACTAAAGAGTCTAATATTTCTTTTAAACGATCCGGCGTAACTTGTTGTGAAGCGTCGCTCCAAGCGCTGTCAGGAACGCAATGCGTTTCGATAATCAGTCCGTCATAATTTAAGTCCATTGCTTGTTGTGAAAGCGGCTGAATCAAGTCGCGTTTGCCTCCAATGTGGCTTGGGTCGCAAATAATGGGCAAGTCCGGATAACGGCGTTTCAGCTCGATTGGAATGTGCCATTGTGGAAGATTACGGTAAATCTTTTTGTCGTACGAACTAAATCCACGATGTATGGCTCCAAGTTTGGTTAAACCGACTTTGCTCAAACGTTCCAATGCGCCTATCCATAATTCGAGGTCGGGATTGACCGGATTTTTTACTAATACCGGAATATCTACTCCTTGCAACGCTTCGGCTATTTCTTGCACGGCAAAAGGGTTTGCTGTGGTGCGAGCTCCAATCCAAAGCATATCTACTCCATATTTAAGGGCTTCGTAAACATGTTTTTGCGTAGCGACTTCGGTCGAAACATACATGCCTGTTTCTTGTTTTACCTTTTTCAGCCATACTAAACCTTCACTGCCGACGCCTTCAAAACCACCCGGTTTTGTTCGGGGTTTCCAAATTCCTGCGCGAAGGATTTTTATCCCCTTTGCGGCAAGTTGCTTAGCCGTATTCATTACTTGCTCTTCTGTTTCGGCGCTACATGGCCCGGCGATAATCATCGGACGTTTAGGGTCTACACCCGGTAGTAAAATTGAATCTAATTTCATTGTTTATATATTATTGTTTTATATTTTGTTTTTTGTTTATAAAAAAGCGACAAAGGTAACGAACGTAACTATTTTATTTATATTTTTCTGATTACTTTTATTTGATCTCTCTATCTTATTTATTGATAATGTTTTTTATATCCAAAGTCATTATTAAAGTATCGGTATATTTGCCCTGCGATAGTTTTATGGAATGGGAAAGTGTACCTACTGTCTTAAATCCAAATTTTTCATACAACGCTATTCCTGATTTATTGGTTGCGTGAGTTTCTAAAGATAAAAATTCTAAGGTTGAATGATTTTTAGCCCAATCGATTGTTTTGTAAAACAATATGTTGCCTATTCCTAATCCTCTAAACTCTCGCAACATTCCAATTCCTATTTCAGCCCTATGTTTCAGCATCGCTCTATTATCAATGTTCAGACTCAAATTTCCAACTATTTTTCCCTCAATAATTACTATTAATAAAAGA
>CALYRA010000068.1 GCA_945292135.1 uncultured Dysgonomonas sp. | reverse complement strand
CGACAATATATGAAGTTCCGCTAATGATGCAAGAGCAAAGCATGGATGAAATTGTATTGCGTAAATTTGGAATGCCCATAGAAGCTACTAAACCAGCATTACAATCTTGGCGTAACTTTTTAGACAAAAAGAAAAATGCGACAGAAACAGTTCGTATAGGATTGGTAGGTAAATACGTAGAATTACCCGATGCCTATAAATCTATTAATGAATCATTATTACAAGCTTCGATTTACAATAATCGGAAGTTGGATCTTCAATTTATACATTCGTCTAAAATTACAACCGAAAATGTTGAAGAAACATTATCAGGTTTGGACGGTGTCGTTGTTGCTCCGGGATTTGGTCAACGTGGAATAGAAGGTAAATTTATAGCATTAAAATATACTCGAGAAAATGATATTCCAACATTAGGAATATGTTTAGGAATGCAGTGTATGGTAATTGAATATGCGCGAAATGTTTTGAACTTGGAAGAAGCAAATTCGACAGAAATGAATCCACATACCCCATTTAAAGTTATTGACTTGATGGAAGAGCAAAAGAATATAACCAATATGGGTGGATCGATGCGTTTGGGCGCATATAAATGCGATTTACAAAAAGGTTCTAAGGCATTTAAAGCTTATGGAAAAGAACAGGTTGAAGAACGACATCGTCATAGATTTGAATTTAACGGTGATTTCAAAGAAGAATTAGAAAAAGCAGGTATGAATTTTACAGGTATAAATCCGGATACCGGATTAGTCGAAGTTATTGAATTACCTGAAAAGAAATGGTATTTAGGAGTACAGTTCCATCCGGAATATAATAGTACGGTACTATCGCCTAACCCATTATTTGTGAGCTTTATTAAAGCTGTAATAGAAAATAAAAAGGAAAAGTTGTAAGAATAAATAAAAGAAATTAATAAAGTTAGATGGATAAAAATACCGTAATAGGATTTGTACTTATCGCAGCTGTGTTAATAGGATTTACTTATTTCAATAGTAAATCTTCTGATGGGAATGGACAAAAATCACAAGTAGAGCAACAGGCTAAAAACAATTATGAGCAAACAACGGATGCTGACAACGTTTATAAACGGGATAGTATTATAAATCAAGATACTAAAAGCCAAAATGCAGCAGATACGTTTTTCGGTGCCGTAAAAGACGATAAACTAAACACGGCTAACGATACGACAAATAGCGTAACTCATTCTACGCAAGAACAAATCGTTTATTTAGAAAACGATAAAATTAAAATTGAGTTTTCATCACTAGGTGGGCAAATGCTTAATGCTGAATTAAAAAAATATAAGAAGTTTGATGGAGACTCTTTGCGTTTGTTTGATAAAGATTCGGAATTTTATTTACAATTACGTAACCGTCAGGGAAAAGTTTTACAAACTAAAGATCTGAATTTTAGTCCTTTCATTATAGAAAAAGATTCAGTTAAATCTCTGGTAATGCGTTATTCGTTTTCTTCGACTCAATATATTGACTTCAAATACACATTATCTTCAGATGATTACATGTTAAAATTTGATGTCGCTTTAGTAGGTCTCGAAGATATGCTTGAACGTGAAAGTTCCGACTATTTTGAACTGAATTGGGCGCAAAAACTTCGCCGACAAGAAAAAAGCATTACGAATGAACAAAAATATTCGGCTATCTATTACAAGTATGTCGGTGATGAAGTTGTTGATTTAAGTACCAAGAGCAATGATCAGAAAGAGGCAAGTGAAGCGCCTACCAAGTGGATAGCATTCAAAGATCAATATTTTTCTTCAATATTGATTGCCGATAACGAATTTAAGACAATTGATTTAAGTTCTAAAATGCTTAAATCAGAAGATTACCTCAAATCTTATTTTGCTAAAATGTATGCGGCAGTAACATTTGATTCACAAAATAATTCGATCAAAGCAGGCTTTAGATTTTATTTAGGACCATTGGAATTTACGAAGCTCAAAGGTTATGATGATAATATTTCGGATGCGAGTAAACAGTTAGATTTAGACAAACTTGTACCTCTGGGTTGGACTCTGTTTCGTTGGGTAAATAAATACTTCGTTATTCCTATATTTAATTTGCTTGGTTCGACAGGTATGTCGATGGGACTTGTCATTTTATTATTGACAATAATCGTAAAACTTATTATTTCTCCATTAACATACAAATCATTCATGTCTTCGGCTAAAATGCGAGTCTTGCGTCCTCAAATAGAGGAGTTGGCTGCCAAATACCCGAAACAGGAACAAGCTATGGAGAAACAACAAGCTACTATGGCGTTGTATAGTAAAGCCGGTGTAAATCCAATGAGTGGTTGTATACCTTTAATAATGCAAATGCCTATTTTGATTGCTTTATTCCAGTTTTTCCCAACCGCAATTGAATTGCGTCAACAAAGTTTCTTGTGGGCTTCAGATTTATCTACCTATGATGCGATAAAAGAATGGAGTCATTCATTACCTCTTATTGGAAACCATATTAGTTTATTCTGTGTTCTGATGACCGTGACTAATATTATTTACACTAAGTTTAATATGGAAATGACCAATACAGGGCAACAACAAATGCCAGGTATGAAATGGATGATGTATTTGATGCCTTTGATTTTCCTATTTGTATTGAATGATTATCCATCGGGATTGACATACTATTATTTCCTTTCATTATTGATAACAATTGTATTAACATTACTGTTCCGCTTTATAGTAGATGAAGAAAAGTTGTTAGCTAAGCTTGAAGCCAATAAAAGCAAGAAAAAAAAGAAATCCGGATTTATGGCTCGTCTTCAAGAAGCGCAACGTCTTCAACAACAGCAATTGAATGAGAGAAATAAAAAAGGAGGAAAGAGAAAATAATATTATTTTAATATGATTATAAGGGCTACTTTTTATTAAAAAGTAGCCCTTGTTATTATAAATAGTTCTACTTTTGTAGGTATTTAATTTATTTAATAAACCACAAAATAATTTTATGAAATCTAAACTATTCATAATTATTCTATTATTCTTGCCATATTTAAACGTATTTTCTCAAAGTTTATCGAAAGAAGAAATACAAAATATAAGATCAAGTTTTGATCATAGTGCCCAAACTATTGCGATCCAAAATATTTTAACAGGAAATAAAGATATCAGAAGCATTGCTTTGAATTATGAACTACAAGGAAAGATAGATCATTATTTTAAATATAGAGTAAAGGTAAGAGGAATAACTGACCAAAAAAGTTCAGGACGGTGTTGGATGTTTACTTCAATGAATGTATTACGTCCTATCGTAATGGATAAATTCAATGTGACAGCATTCGATTTCTCTCATAATTACCTATATTTTTGGGATATTTTTGAAAAATCAAATTTATTTCTTGAAAATATTATTTCTACATGTAAAGAAGATATAGACAGTCGTGAAGTTGTGACATATTTTACTTCACCTGTCGGCGATGGAGGAGTTTGGAATTTATATTATAACGCTGCCGAAAAATATGGAGTTGTGCCGCAAGCTATAATGCCCGAAACCGAACATTCAAATAATACAAGTCAAATGATCAGCTTGATTAATGAAAGACTGCGTTCTGGAGGCTACAAGATCAGAGAAATGGATAAAGCAGGTAAAAAAATTAATAATTTGCGATCCGAAAAAACTCGGATTTTGAAAGATGTATATCGTATTTTGGCATTATGTTTAGGAGAACCGCCTGCAAAATTTACATGGAGATATAAAGATAGAGAAGATAATATTCAGGAATTGGTTGATTATACGCCACAACAATTTTATTATGATAATGAACGATCCTACTCGCGAATACTATAAGCTGTATGAAATTCAAAATTATAAAAATACGATAGAAGGTATTAATTGGACATATTTGAATTTGCCAAATGCAGATATAAAAAGAGCCGCTTTGGCATCCATTAAAAATAATGAAGCGATGTATACCTCATGCGATGTTGCTAAACAGTTGAATAAAGATGCGGGAATATTAGACCCTAATATGTATGATTACAAGTCATTGTTAGGTGTTGACCTATCTATGGATAAAAAAGCGAGGATTTTGACGCGACAGAGTGCCTCATCCCATGCAATGGCATTGATAGGTTGCGATACGGATGAAGATGATAAACCTATTAAATGGGAATTTGAAAATAGTTGGGGAGTCGGTTATGGAAATAAAGGATATCTGACATTTACTGATTCATGGTTTGACGAATATATGTTCCGATTAGTTATTCATCGTAAATATTTAGATCAGAAAGCTATTGATTGCCTATCTCAAAAACCAATACTGTTGCCGATTTGGGATTATATGTATTGATTGAAATATAAGTTTGTTTTAACTCTTTTTTCAGAACTAATTATTTTTGTGAAAAAATCAAAAAAATATGTTTTATAATATAAAAAATTGTTTGGCTAAATTTTTTGAAACGATTTACTTTGTATCAGATAACCAAACAATCTTTATTTATACCTTAAGCCTAGTACCTAAATTTAATTCACACACATGAGAGGAGGTTTTTAAACAAAGCCTCCTCTCATTGTATTTAAAAACAAATGAATTTTAAGATGATTATATAATATGAAGGTATGTTATTTAATTTTGGCGCATAACAATTTTGTTCATTTAGAACGATTATTAAAAGCTCTGGATGATGAATACGCAGCATCTTTTTATATACATATTGATAAGAAAGTCAAAATTAAACCAACTCTTGTTGAATCCAAAGCAATAATAATTTCTTCAAGTTTTGATATTCGTTGGGGAACTTTCAGTATGGTAGAAGCTACTTTAGCACTATTATCTCATGGATTAAATAACAGCCCAGAAGCTGATTATTATATATTGTTAAGTGGAGTTGATTATCCTATACGTTCCAGGCAATATTTAGGAAAGTTATTGTCGAGAGGAAAAGAATATATTGATATTGCTCCCGCGCCGATATATCATAAACCGATGGATAGATTTTGTTACTATTATTTCAATTACGATAGACGTAACTTGATATATTATAATCCAAAATTTCTATTAGAAGTAATTTTAAAAAAAATACATGTAAAAAGGAAAATTCCGTTTAAATTGTATGCCGGAACACAATGGTTTGCACTTACAAAAGATTGCGTAAAGTATATTCTCAAAACAGTTGAAGAAGATAAAAGATATATCAATTTTTTCTCACATTCTTTAGTTCCCGACGAAGCATTTTTTCAGACAATAATCGGTAATTCACCATTTGCGGATAACACCGCTACCAGCCTTGTATATACCGATTGGAATGTCCCGGTGCCTCCCGCAATAATAAAAGAAAAACATATTAGATACTTAGAAGAAAATGATGGGTTTCAAACTGAGTACGGTTATTGTCGACCTTACTTCGCTCGTAAATTTGAAGATAATAGTGAACTAATAATACGGAATATAGAAAAAAGACTTAGAGATTAAGATATTTCAAATTGTCTACTGATGGTAGAGTAGATATTAAATCCTTTACATAACTTCTTGTAATATCTTCAGGCTTGATAACATTATTATTCCAGATGATTATATCTACATCTATTTTAACGATTCCTAAATTTTTATCTTCAGGTACTCTTCCTATTTTTTTTTCAATTGATTTTAGAATATTTGATACTACATTTTTTTCATCATTTGTTAGTATCATTGCCAACTGATTTATAAAATTATCTTGATAGTTGTTTCCATAAGGAACTGTTATGCTAATATCTGAATATTGGATACAATCAAAACTAGCATTAAGCAGTTGTTGGCAAACAGCTAAATTCTTTTCTTTATTAATATTTGAGCCTATACTTATCAGAACTTCATTCATAACCGTACAAAGATACATTTCATTTTGAAAATAAGAATTATCTTTGTTATCGATTAATAAAAATCCAAATTATGAATTTTATAGCAATAATCCCTGCGAGATACGCTTCATCACGTTTTCCCGGCAAACCTTTGGCTGATATGTTTGGTAAACCTATGATACAACGTGTATATGAACAAGTCCAAAAAGCTATAGATGAAGTTTGGGTAGCTACGGATGATGTACGTCTCTATGATGCCGTCGTAGCATTTGGAGGAAAATCTGTAATGACTTCGGTAAATCATCGCAGCGGTACTGATCGCATCAACGAAGCATACAATAAAATAGGAAAAGATTTCAATGTTATTATTAATGTACAAGGCGATGAGCCTTTTATTCAGCCCCATCAAGTCGAAACATTGAAAGCATGTTTTGACAGTGAACAAGTCGAGCTTGCAACGCTTGTAAAACCTTTTAAAAAAGAAGATAATTTAGAATTACTATCCAATCCCAACTCTCCAAAAGTCGTTATTAATAAAAATAGTGAAGCTATTTATTTTAGCAGATCCGTTATACCATATATCCGTGACACAGCCCAATCAGAATGGTTAAATAAACATACCTTCTTCAAACATATCGGTATGTATGGATATCGTTCGGATGTACTCGCTGATATAACAAAATTATCACCTTCACCACTTGAAGTTGCAGAATCTTTAGAACAACTGCGTTGGATTGAAAACGGATATCGAATTCGTGTTGGTTATACAGATATTGAAACTATAGGTATATACACACCGGTGGATATGGAGCGAGCGCTAAAACTTTTAAAGTAATGAT
>CALYRA010000067.1 GCA_945292135.1 uncultured Dysgonomonas sp. | reverse complement strand
TTGCAAAGGTAATAGCTTTTTATTAATCTCCAAATTTTTTACCATCTTTTTTTCACTATTTTTTTTCAAAATTTCAATCACTCAAATTAATCTTTCTAATTATCAAAGCATTAAATTTGATGAGGCAAAAAAACTTTTTTTAATTTAAATGATTTATTAATTTTAAGCGTTTTTTCAAACTTAATAATCTAGAACCTAAATTAAATTATATGGAAGTTTACTATTCTTTTTCTATATTAATTGTTATTGCCACAGTTTTCTCATACATTAATCATCGTTTCTTAAAATTACCATCTACTATTGGAATCATGGTAATTGCAATGTTAGTGTCAATCGGACTTGTTATTATAGGTCGTTTCACAACTAAACCATTAAATGATTTTTATGAATTAGTAAGGCATATCGATTTTACGCAAATGCTAATGGGTGGAATGCTTAATTTCCTATTATTTGCCGGAGCGATACATATCAATTTACAGGATCTGAAAGAACAAAAAATTCCTATTATTGTATTTTCCACATTAAGTGTGCTTATATCAACTGTTGTGGTCGGATTTGCATTATATTACATCCTTAATAATTTACTTCCTATAATTAATATTCATATTGAGATACCTTTAATTTATTGTTTTTTATTTGGCGCATTAATATCGCCAACTGATCCAATAGCTGTACTGAGCATTTTGAAACAGGCTAAAGTTTCAAAGGCTTTGGAAACAAAAGTCGCGGGCGAATCATTATTTAATGACGGTGTAGCTGTTGTAATCTTTACTGTCATATTTAATGTCGCGCAGGGAATGGGAGATTTTGATATTTCAATTGGTTCCATATCATGGTTGTTAGCTAAAGAAATATTTGGAGCTCTGATAGTCGGTACAGGTCTTGGATATCTTGCTTTTTACGCTATTAGAACTGCAGATGACCAAAAACTCTCCGTCTTAATTACTCTTTCGGTTGTTACAGGTGGATATATGATTGCATCTGCTATGCATATTTCAGGACCTTTAACAATGGTTTCTGCCGGATTAATTATTGGTTATTCAAAGCAGAAAGCACTCGAAAAATATCCAAATGCTCATTTAAAAGGTTACCTGAGTACTTTTTGGGAATTGATTGATGAAGTCTTAAATGCTGTGTTATTCTTGTTTATCGGATTTGAAATTCTATTGGTAAAAGATCTCAATGATTACTGGTTGACCGGTTTAATAAGCATCATTGTCGTATTATTTGCCCGTTACATTTCTATAAAGGTTCCAACTTTAATTATTCCATTCAAGGAAAAGTTCTCAAAAGGAACTATTACGATCTTAGTCTGGGGAGGTCTGCGTGGCGGCGTATCTATCGCTCTTGCATTATCCATACCTGAAGGTGATCATAAGCCTACAATTATCGCAGCTACATATTTTGTTGTTGTCTTTTCTATTATTGTACAAGGATTAAGCATTGGTAAGTTAGCAAACAAGATAAAAATCTAATATTCTATTTTTATCCTTTAGGGATGAATGTGTTTAATAATTAAGAATATCTGGCAGAGGTAAATAATACTTTGGACAGAGTAAAATTGAACATACTGATTTCAAAATTTACGCAATACGTATTTGGACTGATCCCAGAGTTATAAATAAAGACTATCAAGATTTATATTCAATAAGGTTCATCAATTTAAAGAACTCGCTCAAATTAGTTAGCGAATATAAAGAATAGTGTAAAAAATATAATTCGACAATAGATGAATCTATGACTCGGATGTATTATTCAGCTGACTTATATTATTCGACTTACGAAGTTTTAGAGCATAAATGTATGGTTAATAACTGGATAGTATTGAATAGATTATTACTTAAGGTAGGTAAATATACTATTGAAAAGGCAAAAGAACTAAATATGATTATTGATGATAACATGGAATTAACAATGAATACAAAATCTGATTGGTGCGGAAAGATTATAAAATAGAAATACTAGCTTGTTAGATATTTCATTTTATAAGTTTAGATTACTTAATTGTCCATCCATTTTCAAATCAATTATTAATAATTACTTTTGTACCAAATAGTATTATCAGATGATTACGAAGGAACAAAAAGATACGGCAGAATGGGCAATGGATTTTGCCCTCAAAAATGGATGTCAGGCTGCAAGGGTAACAATTATCACTGGTACAAACAATTCTTTTGAATATAGAGATACTCAAATCGATAAACTACACCAAAGCAGCGAAAACAAATTATACATAGAATTATTTGTAGATAATAGATATGGTTCTTTATCAACAAATCGAATTGATAAAGAAGGATTGGAAACCTTTATCAAAGATGGCATAATTAGTACAAAATATTTAGCTGAAGATCCTTTTCGCCAATTACCGTCTCCGAAGAGATATTATAAATCTGACGACAAGAGTTTAGATTTATATGACATTTCTTATACAGACTTAAAAGCTGAAGATAAAATTGATTTAGCTCGTCAAGCTGTTGAAGAGATTTATGGCACAGATAAACGTATTATCTCTATCACTTCTTCTTACAATGATGGAATGGGCGCTGAATATATGATTGCGAGCAATGGTTTTGAAGCGGAAAGTACGGATACATCTTTCGACTTAACTGTTGAGGTTGCGTTAAAAACAAATAACGAAGCCAGAGCTGAGTCTTTCTGGTTTGACAGCAGTATTTATTGGAAAGACCTTAAAAAAGAAGGCATCAGCAAAATAGCTTTAAATAGAGCATTACAAAAAATGGGTCAGAAAAAAATCCAATCGGGTATTTATAATATGCTATTAGATAATACTGTTTCTGCCCGAATACTTGGTTATTTGACAAACGCAATGTTTGGTAGTGCTTTACAACAAAAAAACTCTTTTTTATTAGACAAATTAAATCAACAAGTTGTTTCAAAAAAACTTACACTTATTGACAAACCTCATTTAAAAAAATCTTTTGGCGCCCGTTGGTACGATGGCGAAGGCGTTGCAACTCATGAGCGAACATTAATAGCTAATGGAGTGTTAAATATGTACTTTATTGACACATATTATTCTCTAAAGATGGGTATTGAACCGACCATATCTTCACCTTCAATCGTATGTGTAGATTTAGGTAATAAAAATCATGGGGAATTAATGCAGTCAATGCAAAAAGGGATATGGGTAACAGGCTTTAATGGTGGCAACTGTAATGGTACAACCGGTGATTTTTCTTTTGGAATCGAAGGATTCTTAATTGAAAATGGTATCGCTACCACTCCTGTCAGTGAAATGAATATTACGGGCAATATGCTCCAATTGTGGAACAATCTGGTCGAAATAGGTAATGATCCCCGTACTAATTCTTCACGTCGCATACCTTCTCTTTTGTTTGAGGATGTAAACTTTAGTGGATTGTAAATGAATAAATTTAAAAAAGGGGTTCTTTTTCTTCTACTCCTTCTACCATTTGCGGTATTTGCACAAATCCCCGCAACTGAAATTCGAGCGGTATGGCTTACTACAAGCTGGGGATTAGATTGGCCTACGCAAGGAACAAGCGTTGAACAACAAAAAGAAGAATTAAGAAAACAGTTAGATGAGTTTCGAAGACTAAATTTCAATATTATATTTTTTCAGGTAAGAGCAAGGGGAACTACCTTTTATAAATCTGCCATAGAGCCTCAAAGTTCTTATTTCAATAATAGTAACGGATTCGACCCTTTAGCCTTTGCGGTAGAAGCATGCCATAAAAGAGGGCTTGAATGTCATGCTTGGTTCGTCACTTTTCCTATGAATACAGAAAGT
This sequence comes from uncultured Dysgonomonas sp., assembly GCA_945292135.1. GTDB lineage: Bacteria > Bacteroidota > Bacteroidia > Bacteroidales > Dysgonomonadaceae > Dysgonomonas. Next base: position 2,916 of record CALYRA010000067.1, on the reverse strand, counting down.
AAACCGATTCCGAAGAAAAAACAAAAAGCTGCCGCTAAAAAACATCCTGACAATTATAAATTGGTGAAGGATAGTCAATGGTATCTTGATCCGGGCGACCCCAAAACAAAGAATCACATTTTATCTCTTGTAAGAGAGATTGTTTCGAAATATGATATTGACGGGATACATTTCGATTATATCCGTTACCCGAATAATGATAAAACATTTCCGGATGAAGATACTTACAAGAAGTATGGTAAAGGCAAGAACCTGCATCAATGGCGAAGAGATAATATAAATAGTTTAGTATTTGCAATTTATGATACTGTAAAAAGTCTAAAAAAATGGGTTCAAGTCAGTAGCTCTCCATTGGGTAGATATAAGGTTTTACCGCATGTTCCACAAGATGGATGGACTGCGTATGATGTCGTCTTTCAAGATGCCGCATACTGGTTGAAAGCGGGAAAACATGATATGCTTTTTCCAATGATGTATCATCGGAACGAGTTATTTGATCCATTTGTTGATGATTGGATTCTAAATTCTAATTTACGTCCTATTACTCCGGGATTGGGAGTCTATCAAATGATGCCTTCTGAAAAGAATTGGGCTATTGAGGATATTACCAAACAGATGGAATATACACGCAAAAGCGAAGCGAGTGGACAAGCTTATTTCAGGGCTCAAAATATTTTAAATAACTTGAAAGGGATTAAAGATTCTGTCCGGGCTTTTTACCTCTACCCTTCCAAACTACCTCCTTTAAAGTGGTTGGATAATATAGCTCCTAATTCACCACTCGATTTAAAAGTTTATAAAGATAAAGATAACTTTCTCCACATAGAATGGAAATCTCCTGATGAGAGTGACGATTTGACATATACAGTTTATTATTCGCCGACAGAATATGTAGATATGAAAAATCCTAAATATATTATCGCAACGAGAATTAAAGGCACTAAAATTTCATTTCCTATCAAATCTGGTGAATATGGATTCTATTACACAGTTACAGCATCAGACAGATACCACAATGAAAGCGTTATTGCTTTTGCGGCGTATTTTTCCCATTCTGAAAGAATACAGTAATTAATTGATAAGATCATCCAGCAATTGTCTTATAGTCTTGTTTAAAATCGGATGATATGCATTCCCTGCTATTTCATTGAAAGGAAGAAGAACAAAACTACGTTCATGCAAATGTGGATGTGGTAAAATTAAATGGGGATATTCCAAAATTTCTTCATCATAAAGCAGGATATCTATATCAATCTCGCGATCTGTATAGACTTCATTATATGATTTGGATCGTCGCCCCATTTCACGTTCTATAACTTGCGTATATTCGAGTACTTCCAAAGGTTTTAAGTAAGTATTAACCAAGCATACTGCGTTCACAAACAAATTTTTGGAATCAAATCCTATAGGTTCTGTAATAAAAAAAGCGGAACAGGCAGCTATCCTGCCTATCCGCTTATCTATATTTTCAAGAGCAAAATTTATATTTTTTTCTTTATCTCCCAAGTTTGAACCTAACCCGAGATATACATTATGCAATTGTTCGTCATTCATATATTAAATCAGTAACATAGCATCGCCGTATGTTCCAAATTTATATTTCTCTTTAATAGCAAGTTCATAAAGTTCCATTGTACGATCATAACCACCAAATGCAGTCGTCATCATCAATAAAGTGGATTGAGGGAGATGAAAATTTGTAATCATAGCATCTGCCACTCCAAAGTCGTATGGAGGAAAGATAAATTTATTTGTCCAACCACTATTCGGCTTCAATCGTCAATTGGTAGTCACAATAGTCTCCATAGCTCGCATAACGGATGTACCGACCGCACAAATTCTATGACCTTCGTCTTTAGCCTTATTAACCTGATCTGCTGTCTCCTGTGTAATAACCAATTGTTCTGAATCCATTTTATGCTTTGTCAAATCTTCGACATCAATATCACGATAATTTCCTAAACCTGAATGTAATGTCAAGAATGCAAAGTCTATACCTTTAATTTCCATTCTCTTCATCAACTCGCGGCTAAAATGTAAGCCTGCTGCGGGAGCTACAACAGCTCCCTCGTTTTTGGCAAAGATAGTCTGGTAACGATCTTTATCTATATTTTCCTCTCCTCGTCCTAAATACTTAGGTATTGGAGTTTCTCCCAATGCGTATAAAGCTTTACGAAATTCGTCGCCGTTTCCATCAAAAAGGAAACGCAACGTACGTCCGCGCGAAGTTGTGTTGTCAATCACTTCGGCAACCATAGAGTCGTCGTCACCAAAATACAATTTATTACCTATTCGTATTTTACGTGCGGGATCTACAAGTACATCCCAAAGATGAAATTCTTCATTTAATTCTCTCAGTAGGAAAACTTCAATCGTAGCACCTGTCTTTTCTTTATTTCCATACAATCGCGCAGGAAAGACCTTTGTATCATTAAAAACAAATATATCTTTGTCGTCAAAATATTCTATAACATCCTTGAAGATCTTGTGTTCAACATCTCCAGTTTTACGATTCACGACCATTAAGCGACACTCATCTCTATTTTTAGAGGGATGTGTAGCGATTAACTTCTCAGGAAGCTCAAATTTAAATTGCGACAATTTCATATTTTAATTCTATTATTTATTATCAAATATTTACTAATGTTTCAATAATCTCTTCTATTTTCAAACCATCCAAACATTGTTCGAGAGTGACATCACCTATACGCGTCCGTTCCAAACCTGTTAGATGAGCGCCCGATCCCAAAGTCAATCCAATATCACGAGCTAAAGCTCTTATATATGTTCCTTTGCTGCAAACTACCCGAATCTTAATTGATGGTAAATTGTATTCCAACAATTCAATCTCATCAATTGCGAGCAGTTTGGGTTTCAATTCAATTTCTTCTCCTTTTCTTGCAAATTCATAAGCTC
>CALYRA010000066.1 GCA_945292135.1 uncultured Dysgonomonas sp. | reverse complement strand
GTAATATTTTCTTGTGCCATACTATATTGTATATTAGTTGTTGAAATAATTATTACTAAAAGTAGCGCTTTCCTTACATCTATATTTATCTTTTTCATAAAATTTAAGATTTAATTTATTGAAAGAATTGCAGTTACATCACCTTTCTCTTGTGTGTGGTGTTGTCAATCTTACCTAGTCGGGTAAACGAATAGGCACTGTGAGCATACTAAATGACAAAGTGATTTCTGTGTTAAAGAATCCAGTCTCCGGCAGAGGTGGTGATATGTTCGTCATTCCTTGTCAAAGTCATCTCCAACGGATCTACCTTTTCCATATTGGCATAATCCCACATTTCTACGCTGATGTTGCCTTTCACAAGTAATCCTTTGTGGTCTTTCATCGAAGGATTACCCGTCAGTGTAGTAATAAATGCCTTACTTCCTGCGGTCAGTTTGATTGTATCTTTTTCCATATTGTTTTCTTGATTTTCGTTTTTTCCGGGTTGTTCTATACCTGACCCGTATTTTACGGTTTTGGAAAGTAGTTTCCACATGCCATTATCGAGGATAATGGTAAGAACACCCATATTAATAACAACTTCTTCAAGGCTTATTTTGTTTTAATTTCTCGTATTACTTTTGCAGGAACACCTCCGACTATCGTATTATCCGGAACGTCTTTTGTTACCACCGCACCTGCCCCTACAATGGCGTTCTCGCCGACGATAACACCCGGCAGAACAGTGGCTGAAGCTCCTATCCATGCCCCTTTTTTGATATGTACCGGTTTACAGTAGACATACCGCCGCAGTTCAGGGTCTTCGGGGTGATTCTCTGTTATGATATTGACTTTGGGACCGATGAGTACTCTGTCTTCAATCGTAATGCCTCCACGATCCATAAACGCGCAGCCCATATTGATAAAGACCTCTTTGCCGATGGTGGTATTCTTTCCCCAATCGGTATAAAAGGGAATACAGACTGTGGTGGTTTCATCTATTCTGATGCCCAGCAGTTCATTGACTTTCTCCCTTATCAGAGCATGGTCGAAGGGTAGCTTATTGAGTTCTATTGTTTTTGCAAACACCCAATCTATCTGTTTCTGTACTTTGTAATAATCAGGGTCGTCCAACCGAATCATCTCGCCCCGATGTAATCTTTCTATTATATCCATCATTTCAGGTTTTCATTAAAAAATGACGCCACCTTATCGAACGGAATCATATCCTGACGGTCATACATATCTGTATGGCTCGCTCCGGGGATTATCATCAGTTCTTTATTATTACCTGTAAGTTCCTTAAAAGCATCCTCGCTGAAATAAAGCGAATGGGCTTTTTCTCCGTGAATAATTAATACCGGATTACGTATCTCTCCGATATATGCAAGCTGTGGCGTATTGATGAACGAGAGCGAAGAGGTCACGTTCCAGCCATTATTGGAATTAAGAGAACGTTTGTGATAACCGCGTGGGGTTTTATAATAGGCATAATAGTCCTTCACGAACTGCGGCGAATTGTCTGGTACTGGATCCACTACGCCTCCCGCAAGGGCATAAGTACCTTTCTTAAAATCCTCGGTACGTTGTGCATTGAGTTTTTTGCGAAGATCATAGCGCGCATCGGCATCCATCGCATCAAAATAACCATTAGCATTTACCCTGCTCATATTGTACATAGTAGAAGCTACTGTAGCCTTAATACGTGTATCGATGGCCGCAGCATTAAGTGCAAGTCCACCCCATCCGCAGATGCCGAGTATGCCGATGCATTCGGGGTCAATACCATCAAAGGTGGAAAGAAAATCAACGGCTGCGCTAAAATCTTCGGTATTAATATCAGGCGAAGCCACATAACGGGGTTCGCCACCACTTTCGCCAGTATAAGAAGGATCGAAGGCCAATACGACAAATCCCCTTCCGGCGATTTGGTTGGCGTAGAATCCCGAAGCTTGTTCCTTCACCGCTCCAAAAGGTCCGCTAATGGCTATCGCTGCTGTTTTACCGCTCTGATTTTTGGGGGAGTAAAGGTCTCCTGTCAATTCTATTCCAAATCGGTTTTTAAAGCGTACTTTTTGACGAGTTACGCCGTCGCTTAACTCAAAAGTGTAATGTTCTTTTATGCTCATACCATTTGAATTTTGATTGTTATTTTTCTGATGCGCATCACAAGACTGACCCAAAAGAAAGACCAATACAACTGCCATAATAGATAATTTTTTCATCACTTTATCCATAAACGTCCTCGTGATCTTTCAGTCTACAATACAAAGAAAATGGAAAAGCCACAAAGCGATTTTGCCTTGCGGCTCTATTTTTATTTGCTGACAAGGTCATGCACAAAAAAAGCTACATTTTGTCGCAGTTTTTTATTATATGTCAAGTATCAATATTTTATTTGGATATCAGTTCAAGCACTTTACTGTTTGTTCGGTTTTCCGAAAAGCATCTATTCCTGCTTTCGTTGAATAATTGAAGAAATATATTTTCTCGTCTTCCGCCAATGTAGAAAAGAAAGCTATTGGATGACATCAGGCCGGTAATCCATCTCATTCAAATTTTGTACCGAATCTCAACCTCATAATATAGGAATAAACCAAATATATAAAATAGGTCAATGTAATAATTTTTTACAAATGCTAATAATTCCTCAACACGAAGAAATATTTCATAAACGGATACTATATCAGAATACGATGTCGGTTTTTATAATTCTTAAGTTACATTCAAATATTTTAAATTGGCTAAAAATACTACATATTCTTTCAATTGTTTATGAATGAGATATTTGTAGAATAAGTATTTTATTCTTTCGGCCCCTTTTTGAGTAAAAATATAATCTATCGACTAATTTTTATCTTATAATTTTATTAAATACACAGGCATTAAAGTTTCATTATAAGTCATTATCATTAGTATCAAATATTTTTATTAAATCCTTTTGTAAACCCTTTTCTTTTTTCCGCTCTATTCTTAATAAACTTAATTACTCCCGAATGGATTTTTTTAACAATTAAATTATAAAAATATGAGAAAAAGTTTAGAATTAACGGTTTCGGAAGTCATCGATCTGTTGATCGAAAAGTTTAACATGAAAGTAAGATTTAAGAATGGAAATCATCTCATTGGTTCAGGTAATGCCAAAGACCATCAGACACAGAAAAACTTATTGGAAAATTTGTATTAGAAAAATATAAGAAACCATTTTCGTCATATCAGTTTTTTGTAAAAATATTCTGTTCCTTACAGACTATATCACTTTTCTGAAAAATCGAGCAGTTGGTATGGATATAAAAGGAGCGCATATCAATCATCTTAAAAAGCTTCAGGTAGTCTTCAACCATGCCCGTAAAATAGGAATTCGGGATGCTGATTCATCTATATTCCTCAATATATCTGAACAAATGAAAATGCCGGAAGAAGCATCTTTTACCATTTCTTCTGATACAATATATAAAATAGAAAACATTGACCGCTCCGCTTTTTCACGTACTGAATTGTTTTCTATCCGACAATGATGATAACTCTTTTTAGATTGCTTTAATTTTAAAAAGCTTATTTCATTTCCATAGAATTTATCGGGCTAACCTGTCATTTCATGAAAATCGGCAAAGAAATTTTTTAGTAGGTGTTTAAATAAATCTCGGTCTTTACGGTACAGATTCATTGCCATTTTGGAATTAATAAATGATATGTGCGCATAAGTACAAATTATGTTCAATGTTGGATAAGAGTTTTTCAGCCATTGTTACTGATTTGAACTAATCCGGAACATGGAGATAGTTCGTAGCTTTCTTTTCTATTGCAACCATCGCATATCTCTTGGTCGAGATTCTTAAAAGGAATCTTTGTCAGGTCGAACGAATAGTAACTATATGAATCTTTGTTTTTCAGTTTTTTGATGTTCTCTCTAGTCAGATATTGTTTGGGAAGTATGTTTAACAGTTCTATATGCCCCTCTTCGATTCCAGCATTTATGATCTCGGGAATGATAAGGTTATCGGGCAGATTTTTGATTGCTTCGTATATTTTTGTAAGCATGGGTTGTTTTTTTAAGGTTTTACTGTGCTGATAAGTTTGTTGTCACGGAAAATGTAGTAGGTTTTGTTCTCCATGTTTGCATGAGCTGCAATATGTTTCCAGTTCGAGAAATGATTATATATTTCTTCCAAACCTTTTTCTGATTTGATATAATAGATATGAAGTTGCTGTAAGTCCGCGTCTAGCTTGTCATTGGCTATGGTATTTACATCCATATATGTCCATTTGCCCCGCCTGTAGATATACCAATCCCCATAGTCAAACAGATAGCAGGACTCCTTTTTTTAGCTAATTTTAATTTATCTTTTGAGATAATATAGCCATGTTTGTTTTCGTTTTGCTTGCGGTCGCGGATGGCCGCTTTGCAATTGATGGTATCGTTAATATTATTATTGAACTTGTCCATCGGGTTAGGATTTAATTTATATAGGTTACCTAAATCGAGAAGCGCATCGAGCCTTCCTTTCCGGGAGTAAAAATTCTTCAGAATAGGTGCTATGTCACCATGAACGTAGCAATCAAATTCATCATAGAGTGTAATGTGCTTGACGCTTCCATCGGGAAGTACTTTTCCTATTATTTTATTCATATTGGTTGTGGTTAAAATTATATCAAATTGCAACTAATAAAAAGAATTTATAATGCTGATAATTAACTTAAAATGAAACTTGAGTTCCATTTTTAATATGGTTATTTGTAGACGTGTTAACACATAATTTTTTAATTAAAAAAAATAATTATGAAAAAATTTAATTTTTTATTTATGGGCTTAGTCTCGGTACTGTTGTGCGGGACTTCATGCAGCAATGATACAGATATGGATAACATTTCTCCAACAGCCGTTCAGGAAAACGATCAGCAAGAACTCCATCTTTGCACATCCGATTTTGTAAATGACAAATTATTGAGTGAGTCAGATACCATTTCGCAAAAAGGAGTTATATTAATAAATTATAAATGGAAAAACGGACAAACCATACGCATCAAATTTTTAAACGGAGAGGAATCCGCGCAAAAAAAAGTTAAAGAATATGCCAGCGAATGGCTGAAATACGCTAACCTGAAATTTCAGTATGTCGCAAGCAATCAAGACGCGGATATAAAGATCGGTTTTAATTGGAATGGCGATCCTTCAAATTGGTCTTATTCAGGAATTTATAATAAGAAAATAGATCAAGATAAGGCGTCAATAAATTTAGGTGAGGTTTCAAGTAGAACTCCTAACAGTACATTCAGAAGAATTGTTTTACATCACTTCGGACATGCTTTAGGATTGGAGCATGAACATCAAAGCCCCAAGGCTAATATTGATTGGAATAAAACCGCAGTTTACGCCTATTATGCCAAAGAAGGTTGGGACCAATCAAAGGTAAATCGAAATTATCTTAATAAATTATTAACAAGCGAAACTAATTCTTCCACTTATGATAAAGCTTCAATTATGAACTTAGAAATCCCTGAAAGTTTCACAAATAATCATTTTAGTGTAGGAGTAATGAGTGTATTAAGCGAGGGTGACAAAAGTTTTATCAGGCAACAATACCCAGGTAAATAACGTCGGGATGATAACCGCGCTTATATAAAAAATATCCCTGTTCTTAGACGGAACAGGGTTATTTTAAAGCTTTATCCCTTATTCAGATGTTCTGCACAGTGGCTTTATTTTAGAACAACTTAGCAACTTGGCGCAATCAAAACTTAAATATACTGTCTCCAATTTTTAACGGGCTACTCCCTGTCATACCAATTTATTTATTAACATACTTTTTGTTTGCCCCACGTAAAGTAGGCTTGCTCTGATTTTTTTATCGTATTCCTTTATCAGTATATTATCTATCAGTTTTTGGGTAAAATGGAATTCTTCGAATATCATAGCCTCTTCTCGGACTTCGCCTGTATTGACAAATTCGTTGAGCCGCACTTTGGTAAGGATGAGCGCCATAATATTTTGCTCGATAGATTTTTCATTGATTACAAAATGTGTCCGTTTTTCTTCGTCGCTGTCAAGACGTACTTAGCGACGGTAATACTGCTCCATCTTAGGAAGATTCTATAGCAGCGCTTCTAAAAACACATCGTAATAGCCATGAATGTTTATAGAACTTTTCAGACTTTGCTGCGTAGAGATAAGAATACCATTCTCTGTCGCTTTAACCTGTTCGATTATTCCATTACGTTTATGAAAAACGACCTCTCCTTTGACTACAAACACCGGTCTATCGGGGAATTGTTCTGTCAGGTATTCTTTATACATGGCCAATGCTTTGAGAGAGGTACATCCTACGGCCACCCTTGCATTGATGTCTCTAATTTGATCGTCTATATAAAGTAGTTTTTGTGGATACTTGAAACCAAAGTAACCGGGCATTAGATGAGGTATCGAACATGCTTTTATCATCAGAAATATCTAACGTGCTAACCGCAATGATGCTTCTTTACGTGAATCCCACTTACTTTTGCAAAACAACGTATAGATTTGTGCAAATTTTTCAAGGATAACACGGTACACTTCTTTTTCACCTAATGTGGGTGTAACGGTATGTGTGACGATCTTGCAATGATTTTCGGCGAATTCTCTAAATTTCCGAGTAAGAATAGTACAATTAATGAGTTTATTTAAAATATCTTTGTTGTATTAATCCTGATTGAATTGCTCGACACGAACACGAACGCTTTACATGGACAATGTGCCGCCCTG
>CALYRA010000065.1 GCA_945292135.1 uncultured Dysgonomonas sp. | reverse complement strand
ATTTTTAGACAGTATGGAAATTATAGTCGTAATATCTTCCTTTACTGTCTGCTTATGTTTATTGCTAGCATTTTCAAAAAAAGATCGTCCTTCTATAAATATTAAGTAGGCTGTAACAATCAAAGAAGCAAAAGGAATAATTTTTAATCCATCAACGCCAAATCTTCCTAAAACGAACATGATTAGGCAATCAAATAGAAAAGCATAGACTAAAAAACCATAATATTGTTTTGCCTTGTTAATGGTCCTTCTATATCCTTCAGACACACGCATTTCTCCACGTTTACGCGCTGCCCTTATTCCACTTAACAAATCAAATGTAATAGCAACTGCAACCGCAAGCCATAAAAAACACTCGATTATTAATTTAGTAATCAAAGTATTATCTTTGATTTCTAAGAACTCAAAAAATGAATCAATAAATAGCAACATAAAATATCATTTAAATTTATAAATATAAAAACGTTTTTAATATAAACGTTAATAGGTTTTAAAAATACTTAAATCTATAATATCAATAGTCATTAAGACATCATGTTTAGATTCCAATAGTTTCCGTCATATACTGCCATCCACAGAGTATATATATCGCTTTTATTTTTGTCGCTTCGGAGGAGTTCCTTGCCATTACCATCAATGGCAACGGCTTTAAAAGTCATTCGGCGTATATAAATAACCTGTCCTTCATAGGGTGATCTCGGCAAATACACTATTATCTTTGAATCATTATAACAACTTACATAGCAATCCTCTCTGTCTAATGTGGTAGTCTCATAAACTCTACGAACCTTGAGATATAAACCATTTGCACGAAGCTTATCAAAGTAGCCACCAAAATCGGGAGCTGACCCTTTATTTGATGATGTTCCATATACCCCGGCGACAAAGTCGCCAGTATTTTCCTTGTCTAGAGAACCTTCTCCTAAACCGACGATAGAAGCCATTGCTCTAATTTCTCCAAGAAATGAGAATATATTCAGACCTGCTGTATTCGCATATATTCCGGTATCAGAGATTGTAGTCAGTGAATTTGACTTGATGTCATTAGCACCTGTCACTTTGATACCACGGCAATCACTTGATATAATTATTTTGGAAGTTTCCCGCCCTATACTTTCAGCACTACTGGCATACCGAGGTGATGTTATTGTAATAGATTGTTTTTCACTATCAATAATCATTGATTTATCTGCGCTTTTCGACCCTTTTGCGTAGAATGTACCATCTTTCTTTACTTCCAAAGTAGAAAGACCTTTATCACTTTGTACCACCAAATCTTCCGCTTCTATAGCTTTTGCAATGGTAGTACCGTTTAGTTCTATAGTTTTTGATGCAAGACTTATTTTGTTTTCGTCAATAGTTAATGAACTTGCTACCTCATCCAATGTAGTCTTGCTATCAATTGCGGCTTGCGTATCTTCAATAGCAGGCGAATAATCGGTAGCTTTATTTCCTTCTTCTAATTTGAAGCCGCATATGCGTACTACATTGTTATTTATTCGCACTGTAGGCTCAATTCGGATACCATTTTCATCGGCTAAATTAGGCGTGATGATTACGCTGTATTGTTTCCATTCAGTTGTAAGGTTATTTATAACTGTTACAACTGGTCGGGTAGTAGTTCCATAACATATAAGATAGCCTTCATGGTTTGCATCCTCTCTGTCTATTTTAGCATAAAACGAATATATGTATTGTTTTGCTTTTATATTCTTACCTATATATCCAATTCCACCCCAAGCATCATGCAATTCAACGATTCGACTTCCATTGTAATAATTATTGGTTACGACTTCGCCACTCTTTTTTTGCTTCCACAGCTCATTATAATTTGAACTGTTTAATAATAAGTTCCTCCCTCCAACTCGTATTCCTGAAACTTCAAGTCTTATCTGATCGGCAGTCTGATCGAACTTTGAATAAAGCGTCTCCGATTCGCCAAGCTGATTTACACCAGTTCTATAAACTATCCTTTGTACTTCTTTTTCCGTTTGTGTAAATTTGGATTGTGAGATTGACCAGTTTATTCGTACCCATGTAGTACCATCCCATCTATATTGAAGTTGGTAGATATTTTTGTCCTTGTCAGGGTTTACATTACCTGATGAATCGACTAATGATTCCATATACCACAAGTCGCCTATTTTATGTCCTTCACTTGGTATTTCGGGTTTATCATCTTGGTAATAAGTTCTATTTTTTTGATTTGCCGTATTTTTTGCATCATTAGCAGCGTTCTCTATATTATTAATATATTTATTTATATCGTTTTGAGATAAACCCCAATTAGTCGCTTTATTTCCTTTCTCTATCTGAAATTCCCAAAACGAATGTTTGACGCTACCCTTGTTTGAATCTATGCGTATCCAATAACGACCTGTTTTAGGAGCTATAAAAGTACAAGGATTAGTTATTAATGAAACATAATTATCCGGCAATATGCTTTTATCCTTCATTAAGAATGCTTCTACCGTATTAGTTGCATTAACTGTCCCCCAAACGCCATCAGTTTTACATTGAAAAGTATATTCTTCACCCTTTACCAAATCAACTGTTAAGTCTGTATATCTTATGTCTTCATGATTATCAACGCCATTACCGCCTATTTCTTGAATACCTTGCGAATTGTCAACTAAGTTTTTACCGTCAATTCGAATTTCATTGACTTTTTCGACAACACTAGTTATTCGTCCCGCTTGTTGATCGATTCTTGATTCAGTTTGTGAAACTCTGTTACCTAATGCATCAACAACGGATTGCGATACTTTGGAAGCTATCTTATCATCCAACACCTTAACTTCTGCTTTATAATCGGTTCTTACCTGATTAGCAGCCTTATCTATATCTATCTGACCTGCTGTATCCTTTCTCCATGCAACACTCGTCTCACTTGGAGTAGTTATTGTACTCTCAACAATACAGACCCAATAAGAACCTAAATGTGAAATCCGATCATTCAGATAATAAGTCTTGCCGTTTTGAAACGTACCCCTGTCTTTATATACAGGCGTGGATGTACCGTTTGTGGAAATGGTGAATGAACCCGTGAACTTATTGCCATGTGGTGATATAACTGTTACTTCTTTTCCTGTCAAATCATAGGAATTTATGTTAGCATATTGCTTTATACTTGAAGCATCGGATCCATAAGCTGATTGGATGATAGCATGTTGCCTGTTTACATCCGTTCTATTACCAAACTGTACTACATCATCGCCAATAGAAGGAACACCTGAACCATCTTTATCTGTCTTTGATAGTTCTATATAATTATCACCTACAGCTGTAACCAAAGCCCAATAATATTTTATATCTTTCCCGGTAAATTTACGGCAAACAGCTTGATCCCCTACAGCAAAATCATTTGGAATTGTACCATCGGCAGAATCGAAGTAACACTTCCACGTAAATGATTTTGATTCAACATTAGATAGAACTATATTAGCTATTGAAATAAGAAGAGTACCGCCAATGGATTTGATTTCGGCGATGGATAGCCTGTTAAATACAGTTTCACGCCTTACAAGTATGTTATCAACTTCCATGTAAGACTGTCCGTTCGAATCTCTTTTTATTTGGAATCCACTACCGAATTGTCCGGCTGTAAACGTGCTGTTTTGTAAAACATCACTGATAGCCGCGCCTTGCACTTGCATATTCTTGGCAAAAGTCGTATCAGCTTCAACTGTTCCTCCAATCTGTTTATTCAAATACATTGCATCGGATGCTTTAGCTGAATAAACATTAAAATCTGTAGGACGTGTGGTATCAAATTGTTTTATAACATACACGCCACTACCACCCCCGGTATTTTCATATACTACTCCGCCAACTTGTAATTCTTTTATTTGTTGTTCTATTTTCCCCAACCGCGAATAAGTAGAGTTATCACCTACCGTATATATAGCATCAAATTTGTTATTCAACTTCTTTTCAAATCCCATTATTCGGGATGAACGATTCGTTGCGTTTTCATCATCAAATATCAACCTTACTTTTTGTCCTATAGCCAAATCCATTTGCCGGTCCATGAAATGCTTAATAACAGTAGAACATTCATATACCCCTGTATCACGTAATTGCTTTTTCTGCCATTCTACAGCCTTATCATATAGTTCCGATTCACCTGCCGGAACATACTGGTCCGAAACCAAAGCAATATTGAAACCATATAATACATACTTATCTCCGGCATTTGGTTTTAAAATGTCATTCGGCAACGGCTTACCATAATCTTCATTCCGTATTATCTCAAAATATTGTGAATTATCCGTTTTTGAAAACCCTTTTTCATTAAAGGCAAGTGCAAAGTCCATACCGTTCAAATTACCTGACGTAAATTGTAATTTCAATTCCTGTCCCGGTAGCAGATATTCTTTTTTGAAATTTAGCCCCGAATCTTTGAATTTATAAGCATACCATTTGGTTGTTTTTCCCGTGTTAGCGTTTTTATCAGTATATTCAATCGTGCCTATGGCTTCAATCGCGCCTTCGCGTCTTGGGTAGATTTCATCAAAAATAACAGTACCTTCTATAACCTCATCGGGCGACATATCAGGGTAGGCATCTATTACATCGCCTTTGATGGCAGGAATACGCAATCTTTTTTGATAAACGCCGTCGACTGCTTCATCATCGCCTGTATTACGATAATTGTATGGAATATTACGAGTAGAACCCAAAGCAAGTATGCGAGTATAGGCGGTTTTCGATTCCCCTTCTTCACGTTTCATGTATAAAACGGATACTTCCGTTTCAAAATCTACCTCATCGCCAAATGACGCTTTATTGACTAAATGAAGGGTTTTGCCCATAAGATACCATTCCGCTTCAAATTCTTCCGCTATCCGGGTAAGGGCGTCGAAGGTACTTGTATTGGATTCAAATGATATATCTTTTGTGATGGTTGGTTCGACAGTGCCTATTTTGAATTCTGTAGTTTTAAAATATCTATTCGCATTCTCAACGGCGTTTATCAAAAAAGATTGCGGGTTACCTGTCAATCTCCATTCCGATTCTTTCAATCCCCGACCCAAATACCAATATTGCATATCTTGAAAAAACATTTCAAGGGCTTCAAACTTCAACGTATATTTATACTTCCGTTTGTTGATTTGTTCCGGGCGGTAATCATCCCTTAACGTGTATTTCTCACCTTCCCATTCAATATAGTCTGAACGTCTGAACGAAGCGTTTCTATTGAGTTCAAAAGAAATTTCAATGAAATGTTCACTCATCAAGGAACATTTCAGTATATCATCTTTACCTATTGCGTACTTAGCCTTGATAACCTGATTCTTGTCTCGTATGTCGATAATCTTATTTAACGGCGTATCTTTTATTATACCTATTTCAATCATAGCTTAATTCTGTCTTTTGGGTTCAACTCTCTAACTGTTACAATCAATTTTCCCGTGTTAGCGGTCAGCGTATCTAACGGCAAATAACTTTTTCGTCTTAGGGTGAAGATGGTTTTCAAGGGCATAACACGAAGTTTAAAATTACCATCCCCGGCGTTGTTATCAATAGCATCTTGCAAGGCGTCGTATTTTTGCAGATAATCATCAAGGGAATTCCCTTCGATTAGAAATGTAAGTTCTATCTCCATTGCTGAAGGTTGTAGATTATCATCAAACACTTGCACGCCGGGATGACTTATCATATCATTTTCCGCACCTTCTTTGCGGTCAGGGCGACAAATCAGATTTTCAAACGAAGCACCTATTAATTCAGCGCCATATATGATACCTATATCTTTATCGTTGATAAATGTTATTCCTGTTCTTTTTATTTGTGATTGCATATCTGTTTAGTTTCTTGGCGATAAGTATTTAGTATTTTTATTTATAGAAGCTAAATCATCTTTTATATCCAACAGAGATGAAATACCTTCACTGATCTTTTCACCCTGTCTAAATGATTTAACTTGCATTTGCTGTATTTCATAGAATATTCCCGTATGCTTCTTCAACTCATCACTTATACCAACGGCGTATGTTAATGACTTGGAAGTATCCGTAATTGCGCCACGAACCAAAGATATACATGTCAATATAGATTCATTTATTCCGGTAACAGTTCCAAGTATAGCCCCGCCTGTTTCCTGATTCATGGCTGTTGAATATCCCTTCGATGAATTTTGCTGTTTTTTTAATTCCGAATCTTTTATTCCGGCTGCTTCATATGCCGCATCCCGATCGGTTATTGCTTTATCGAAGATTTCTTGATATCGTTTTCTTAGAGAATTTGCTTCATCGTCACTTAGTATACCATCTTTCATGGCGTTGGCAAATTCAGATTGCCAGTTTTCTATAAAATCGGAATAAGTACCGGATATAATAGAATTAAGTATGGCATTCTTCATAAATTCGTCGACACTGGCAATCGCATCTTCTGATGTAACGGTAAAATCTGATAATAGATTTTTCATTTCACTCCGAATATTATCAAAAGAAGTATCGGTAATTGCGTCTTGCCATTTTTCGGTCAGTTCAACTAATGTGTTTGCGTCATTTATATATTCATTCAGCCAATCAGATTGATTATACTTACCTTTATTTATTTTATCCCATATATCGGGCAATTCTTGCAGCTTGGCTAAATCTTCCGGACTTAGCTTCCATAAGTCGCCTGCCCCATTTAATTTTTTGCCGACATTTTTAGAAGCCTTTTCCCAATCCTGTTCCTTAAATGCCTTATTTATATAATAATTATTTGACTGATGC
>CALYRA010000064.1 GCA_945292135.1 uncultured Dysgonomonas sp. | reverse complement strand
CAACATATTGGGTTATAATATATCATCAAGAGCTTATGTTAAAAAAGTGAATCAATTTGAGATTTTTAAAGAAGACTTTAGGCAATATATGTTGTTTCTCGAAGCTATAAACCAAAAGATAGGTATTCTTTATAAAGAGTTTCCTCCTGAAACGGAAATTGAAAAATTTGAAAAATTAAATAATAGATATATTGGCTCTGATAAGAAAATGTCCGATGAGTCTATTTTGAATATTATTAAGGCATTTGAAGGGTCTGTTTTAACAAAAGAAATTATAACATCTTATTATAACAGGTGGAATAAAAATATAGATGGAACCGCAATAGATAATTTCATTGATTTTAACGAATTAAATAGAATTCAAGAAATAATAGATAATGTAAATAAATATGCTGAGAGCCGAGGTTTTAGAGGAACGAGTGACCAATCAGCTGTATACTATATGGCGGATAATATTACGAAAACTTTTTTAGCTACTGAAGAATTATATAATACTCAAAATAATAAATCGAAAAAATCTGTCTGCGCAACGGTAACCGTTAAATTTTCTCAAAAGATGACTATGACTCGTGAGGCTTTTGAAGGTACGCTTACAATTAATAATGGAAGCGACAACAAGGCTCTCAAGGATATAATTCTTGATTTAGAAATTACAGATAACGAAGGAAAAGATTGCAATCATTTATTCCAAATAAACAAAGACGAATTTTTACAAGGAAAAGGTTCTGTAAATAGTAAAGAATCTAAAGTAGGAACAGTTATATTTATACCTACCAAAGAAGCGGCTCCAACAGTACCCAAAAGTTATTCGTTCGGTGGAGTATTTTCTTATTATGACGAAACTATCGGCGAAAGAGTTACTGTCACCTTACACCCTGTTACATTAGAAGTAAATCCTAGCCCGGACTTAATATTACATTACTTTATGCAAAGGAATATTTTGGGAGACGATCCGTTGACCGAGAATGTCGTGGAACCTTCTATTCCGGCAGAATTAGCTTTACTGATCGAAAATCAAGGATATGGAATAGCTAAAAATGTAAAAATTGAGTCAATGCAACCCGAAATAATAGGTAATAAATTGGGGTTATTGATAGATTTTGAATTGATAGGCAGTAATTTTAATAATGAACCGAAACAACTAGGACTAAATAATATAAATTTTGGAGACATTAAACCTAAATCTACAGCATTAGGACAATGGTGGTTTACAAGTTCTTTATTGGGTCATTTTGTGAAATATGATATCCATATAACACATTTAAGCAGTTATGGAAACAAAAATTTAAGTCTGATAAAAGATGCTTTCGTTCATGAATTGATACATAGCGTAAAAGCTTATGATAATGGACATGACGATATGAATGATTTCTTGGTAAACGATGTTCCTGATTTGAATGATACACCCGATGCTGTCTATTTTTCAAACGGTGGAAAAAGTGACGTTAACAAAGGAGTAGGCACCACATCCAATTTGATATCGTCTTCTAATTTAAAAACTACATTAACTATAAATCCGAGAGAAAAAGGATGGAATTATGGAAAAATAAATGATCCCGGGGGTTCGGTATACAAATTGGTTAAAGTTGTTAGAGAAAAAGATGGAAAGGATCTTCCTTTAGCTAATTTTTGGCAAACGCATGTAACATTATTAGATGGAAAAGATCCGCTTTACGAAGCCAATCTACACTTCTTCGATAATATATCAGAGATTACAAAATATACATTATATTATGCTCCTTCAGATGATATTTTACCGGATGTAGTAGAATTTAAAAATATTGAAAATAAGAGTGTAACCGCAAAACAAGTTAAAACCTTAGAAGTTGTATTTAATAAAGAAATAGATTTTGATACGTTTACGACCGAGAGAATTTCTTTGACGCATCAGGGAAATAAATTGTCTACAGATGATATTTTGATTGGACGTATTGATGCTACCAGATATCTTATTACTCTAGATAAATTGACTACACTTTCAGGATATTATTCACTTACGGTCGATTGTTCCAATATTAAAGATAAGTTAGGTAATACGGGTAATACAGGTAAAGCTATTTCTTGGACTCAGGTTATTTCCGAATTGGCGATTTTCACTTTTAATGCGAATCAAGTTAAAGCCAAGCCGATTGAAACTATCGAAATTGTATTCAATAAAGATGTAAATCCTCAAAATGTAGCAAACAACTTATTTAAATTGAATACTAAACATATAAAAGATATGGTTATCGCTCCTAAAGAAAACTCAAAGAATACTTATATTCTGACAGGTTTAAAAGATTATAACAAAGAAGACGGTAATTATGAATTGACGGTGGATCTTCCTAAGTTGGAAGCGTTAGATGGTACTAAGGGATTGGTTTCTCAGTCATTTAAATGGATAGTAGAAACAAAAATTCCGGCAGTTGTAAGTTTTATTTGCGATTATCAAGGAGCTGTTCATAAACAAAATGTAACAGATGTTACGATTGTTTTGAATAAAGAAGTTAAAGACTTTAATCTTGGTATGATCAGTCTGAATTATGAGGGAACAGAAATTCCAACTTCTAACCTGACATTATTTAAAATTGATGATAAGACATATCTTTTGTCCGGGCTTCGTCCATACACAGAAGGCGAAGGAAAATATGTACTTTCAATAGATCAATCATCTTTAGTCGATTTACGAGGAAACCTTGGAGAAGGGGTTGCTATCGAAACTTGGAGCGTTTCGTTTAGTAAACCAGCAGCAGTTCAAAAAATGAAAATCACTCCGGATAGAGGCGATTCAAATAAAGACAATTATACATCAGGGGATGATTTACAAATCAATTTAGATGTTATTGAAGATAATAGAACAGTTGTCGTAAATGTTATTACACCCGCAGGGAAAAATCAATTAGCCGAGCAGCATGTAGATAAGGCAGGCAGGGTATCCATACCTATTGGTACAGATTATAGTGGAAACTTGAAATTTGAAGCTTATGTCTATAACGAAAATGGTAACAAGAGTAATGTAGTAACTATTGATGCATATATTGATGTTACAGAATTTGATTATACATTAGATGTTGAGCAGACTACTTGTAATGAAATAACAAGTGTAGTTATTTCATTCTCGGTTCCTGTGGATGCAAAAGAATTGCAGCATGCAGCGATATTGCGCGTAGGTAATACAGATATTCCTATGGCTAATATGAATATATCAAAAATAAACCCAACAACATATCTACTGGACGATATGGCTAATATGTTGCCGGGAGGAGTAGTTTCTTTAGGTATCGACATGTCTAAAATATATAAATTGGAAAGTGGACTTGAAGGTAAAGGATTGCGTTTTGATGTTTTAGGCTATTCAGATCCTCGCAGTTTGCATATTGAAGGAGAGAAACAAGCTAAAATAGGAACATTGACCACATATTCGACAAATGCAGATATGTCGGAGTATAATTGGCGTGTAAATGGAGGAGATATTATCACGCAGAGAAATACGGATGTAACAATACTTTGGACTTCTAAAGGCAAACATTCAGTATTGTTAGAATCGACAAAAAACACCGATTGTATTAACTCTAATGCGGAGCTATCAGTAGAAGTATTGGATGATAAGACAGAGAATCACCAATTATCAATAAATAATATTCCAAATAATGGTAAATTTGATCTATTTTATAAAAATAAAGGACAAAATACAGTAACTATATCGGTTAATAATATGAATGGAGCTACTGTTTATCAAAAAGCAAACATTTTGATGAATGATATACTACATGAAACAATAGATATAAGACCTTGTAGTGCAGGTGTGTATTTTGTTATTGTACGCAATAAAGGGAAAAAAGCGGTAGTAAAGATGATTGTTAAATAGCGAAATGATAAAACTAAAAATTTCTGACGTAAAATATTGCTATATTTAGTAGAAAAGACACATTCCATAATATGCAAATCAAAACTACAGGTTGGAAAACCTGTAGTTTTTTTATCTTAGTAACAATGATTATATCTTATCGGTTTTTATGAGTGAATCAATGAGATATTCTATTCTGAATTTGAAAAAATTAAATGACACCATTTCTTCTCTGATAATATTTCCCTGTCCCGACT
This sequence comes from uncultured Dysgonomonas sp., assembly GCA_945292135.1. Taxonomy (GTDB): domain Bacteria; phylum Bacteroidota; class Bacteroidia; order Bacteroidales; family Dysgonomonadaceae; genus Dysgonomonas. Next base: position 2,693 of record CALYRA010000064.1, on the reverse strand, counting down.
ATCTATTGAGTTTGAAGTCGAATATTTGCGTTTGTTTTTTAGCTTATTCAATTAGAAATAAAGAATCTTAACAAACAAAACAGTAATTATAAATGTTTCTTTACCAGATAAAATTACTAAATATTTGGAGGTATGAAAAATGGGGTAATGATGCAGTATTTCGAATGGAATCTGCCTAATGATGGTACATTGTGGAATCAGTTAAAAGAGGATGCGAAGCATCTGTCCGAAATAGGAGTTACTGCCGTTTGGATACCTCCCGCTTATAAAGCCGATGAGCAAAAGGACGAAGGTTACGCCACATATGATTTATTTGATTTAGGAGAGTTTAACCAAAAAAATACAATCAGGACTAAATAGGGTACGAAGAAAGCGTTAAAAGAGATGATTGAGGAATTGCAGACATATAATATATCAGTTTATCTTGACGCTGTAATGAATCATAAATCATGGGGCGATTATACTGAAAAGTTTACAGTACGACAAGTAAATCCGGCAAATAGAAATGAAACTACTTCGGAACCCTTCGAAATACAAGGCTGGACAGGATATAACTTTCCGGGAAGAAATAAAAAATATTCTGATTTTGAATGGCATTGGTATCATTTTTCAGGTACAGACTATAACGATGCAACCAAACAAAGCGGTATCTTTCAAATACAAGGTGAAAACAAAAATTGGTCAGAAGGCGTAGATAGTGAAAATGGAAATTATGATTTTTTACTAGGTAATGACCTTGATCTTAATCATCCGGAAGTAATTGCAGAACTGAATCGCTGGGGAATATGGGTTTCTAAAGAGTTAAATCTCGACGGTATGCGTTTGGATGCTGTAAAGCATATGAATGATGTTTTTGTAAAGCAGTTTTTAGCAGCTATAAGGACGGATAAAGGAGCGGAATTTTATGCCGTAGGTGAGTATTGGAGTGGAGATTTAGATTCTTTAAATAAATATCTCGACACATTGGAACATAGTATCGATTTATTTGATGTTCCTTTACATTATCAATTATTTGCCGCATCGCAGCAGGGAGGGGAATATGATATGCAACGCCTGCTTGATAATACGCTTATCCAAACAATTCCAAATTGCGCGGTCACATTTGTAGACAATCATGACTCGCAAAAAGGTAGTTCTTTGGAATCGCTGGTACAAGATTGGTTTAAACCGCATGCTTATGCGATTATTCTATTAATGGAAAGAGGTTATCCATGTTTGTTTTATGGAGATTACTATGGAACAAACGGAGAAAAATCGCCACATAGGTTAATAATTGATATATTACTTGAGATTCGTAAAAAATACGCATACGGAGAACAAATTGATTATTTTGATCATCCGACTACTGTCGGATTTGTTCGTAAAGGAGATAAAGAGCATATCGGATCAGGTTTGTGCCTGTTGATGTCTAATGATAGAGACGGAGAAAAAATAATAAATATTGGTATTGAGCATAAGGGCGAAACTTGGTATGAGTTTACAAACAATATTAAAGATAAAGTAATAATAGATGAAAGCGGTAATGGCAAATTTTTGGTAAAAGGGAAAAATATTGCTGTGTGGATAAAAGAATAGATATTTTAATAGGTTAATAAAAAAAATATAAAAAGGAGCTTTAACGTTTAAGTTCCTTTTTATATGTGTTCCTCAAGAAATAATATATGAGATTAAACAATGCTTTAACTGAAGATCGGGTAATCACTTTGCATTGTAAATTTTGAAATATAATAATCCCAAAACAAGATTTTAATAAACATGGAAACAGCTTAATTCATTCGTTTTCATTATTAAAAGACTTGATATTAATAATTATTTTTAAATAATAGTTAATAGATCAATTGATACATCAGAAAAAAGTTAAGTTTCTATGGAAATGTCAAAATCAATCTTATCTTTGTTGCAAATTTTATTAATTAACAGTTATGAAAGAATTATTGGACAACCTAAATCAACTTTATGCAGATTTTGCTAAAGACGCGTCACTACAAGTAGAAAACGGAAATAAAGCAGCTGGAACTCGCGCTAGAAAAACTTCTCTAGCTATCGAAAAAGCACTTAAAGAATTCCGTAAAGTATCTATTGATAGTTCAAAGAAATAAAACAGAGAATTCTCTAATTAGGAGTGATTGAAAATAAATCTGATCACTCCTAGGTTTAAACTTATCTTTATTTCTAAGATTATATATTTATTTCCGTCAAAGGATTCCAAAATATAATATTCCAATTTTTTATTTTGTTATCAACGATAACAATTCCTTCCCTTTCTAATAATTTTTGCATATTATCAAATACATTTCGAGCAGATAGAACTCCGCGACTGTTTACAACTCTATGCGCAGGTATCTCTTGTTTTTGACTATCGCATTGAGACATAACTTTCCCGACCAATCTGGATAAATTAGGATAACCAATTGCATTGGCTATAGCGCCATAACTCGTCGCGCGTCCTTCAGGAATCAGTTGGACTATTCCATATATAGCGTTTATAATAGCTTTTTTGTCTATGCTTTTTCTTTTTTCCATTCTTGTATTATTGATTTACAGATGGCTTTAGGTGTTGATTGTAAGTTAATTGTTTGTAATATAGAAGGATATGTAATGCGATTTCTTGATTAAAAAAAGCCAGTATAGAATTGCCTATACTGACTTTTTCATAAAATTATTGATAAAACAGCTATTTATTTCTTTATACT
>CALYRA010000063.1 GCA_945292135.1 uncultured Dysgonomonas sp. | reverse complement strand
TGCAATATCTGTCGCAATACCTTGACCTTTTTTATCCCATCCGTTTGGCATACCCAATTGAACAGAAGGATCATTATTCCCTAAATCTTTGGCATTGTTAGGGTCATGACAAACTGTTGCGATATATGGTAAACGTGGATCATTAGTGCTTTGCAACATATCAATAAATGTTTTACTAACTCGATAAGAGTTTCTATCCAATTCGATAAGAACCTTACCGGATGCCTCTGCCGAATCATCTGTTTTGTTGTCATGTTCCATTAACATATCCTGAGTATAGTCAGAAGTTAACATTCCGCTATCAAAAGCTTTTTTGACCCATATTTCAGCTGTTGAAGGTTCTACTTTGCTCAAACGCATACCTAATCTTAACATCAGGGAATATGCCGTACGTTTCCACTTCATCAAATCTCCTTTATACATTGCATCGGCCTCTGCAATTGAACTCTTACCTTTATTATCTGCAGTTATAGTTATTTTCGTTGCGGCATCCTCCAATTCTTCAAGCATGTTTATATAAATGTAACGTTGTTCATCGTATATAGGAAAAAATTTCTTCCCTATATATCCCAAACCTGCTTCACGATATGGAACGTCACCATACATATCAGTCATTCGATGCATAAGGATAACTTTGACGATACGACACATTTGAACTTCGTTATTCATCTCAGGTTTGTCTTTCCAATGATTATATACGTCAATTATATCTTTCAAACCGCCATCATAGGAATCGAAATAAGCAGAGTTATATCCGCTACTATATGTATATTTGTCCCCCGCCCAGAATCCTTCGACGGAAGCCAAATGCTGCATCATTGTACTACAATAAATCAGATTATTACGCCATTCAGCCCAGTCACGTCCTGAAACAAACACTTGAGATGCTGTAAATAGTGACGGAAAATACATATTTTCTTTCGTATAACTTTGAGGATCTACGTTCACATCGCCAAAATCATCACAACTGGACATTTCAAAAAGAAAGAAAATAGCTGCCAGTAAATATAATATTGTTTTTTTCATTTATATTGTCTTTTAACAAGTTTGACTTAGAATTTAACATTGACATTGAAACCAAAACTTCTTGTAGGCGGATAGCCATTCAGTTCAAGTCCTTGTCCGTTTCCATTGTTATAAGCCGATTCGGGATCAACGTTATCTGTATGTTTCATTATAGTCCATAAATTACGTCCAACAAGTGAGACATATAATCCTTTAACTACTCCATTTTTTAGTAAAGATTTCGGAAAATTATAGCCAATAGACAATTCCCTTAACTTAATAAAGTCAGCGCTTTGCACATACTCTTCCGCAATCTCTTGATTGTTTACTTGTCTCCAGTATTCCTGAGGATTAACCATTGTTGTATTCGGCGCGCCTGATTCTGTTACACCTTTGCCCACATATCCTCCTGTTGGCTTCCAATTTTCGGGCTTAATGTTTTGATGAACTCTCTCCGCTTCCGAAGCATACCATCCATCACGTCCCGCTAAAGTATTTTTGTGTAGTCCGGTTGCGTATAGTTGGTTGTTTGTTCCTGAGAATATTTTTGATCCAAATCTATAGTCAAGAAGCAATGACAAGTTAAAATCTTTATATTTGAATTCATTACGGAAACCTCCTGTAAATTTCGGAACTCCACATCCTAAAGATTCTTTCTTTTCTGTACGCATAGCGTAACCATTTTTATCATGAATGATTTCCCCTTTATCATTTCTTAGATACTTATAACCATAAATCTCACCATATTTTTTTCCAACAACATTATTTATAAATGCTCCTCCTACACGTGAAGATGCGTCAGGGGTTGAAAATTGGTCAGTAAGATCACCAAGGCTAACTATCTTACTTTTGTTATACGCAAAGTTAAGCGTTGTATTCCATTGGAAATCTTTGGTTATAACTGGTATGGCAAATACCATAGACTCAATCCCACGATTACGGATTTCTCCTACATTGAGTATAGCCATGTTATATCCGGAAGTTATACTTGTCGATATTTTAACGATATCATCAGTCGTTGTTTTTTGATATACACCCATATCTAAACTCAAACGGTTGTCTAAGAATTGGACATTCAAACCTGCTTCCCATTCTTCTATTTTGACAGGTTTCAGTTTGTCGTTCGGAATTTCACGGCTTTCGATAGTTCCAACAACTACACCTCCTTGTTGAAATTTTTCCATATTATAACGCAACGTATTCATATATGGTTTTGTACCATTAGAAGCCTGAGCATAAGCAAGTCTTACTTTACCCGAATATATCCATTGTGGCATTTTAAAAGCATCGCTAAACATAAAACTTGTACTGACCGATGGATACAAACGACTGTTATCATCAGGACTCAATGTCGAAAACCAGTCATTTCGCGCTGTCAGATTTAAGAATAAATAGTCTTTAAAACCTAAATCAGCGGTCGCGTAAATTGAATTTACCCGATATTCTTCATATAGTTTTTTATAAATACGGTTTTCTATATTGGAACTGGATTCTGATCCGGGAACTATAAATGGATTTATAGAACCATCTGTTCCATATCTTTGGTATACGTTACGGAGTAAGTTTCCTCCTAATGCCGCATTCAGTGAGAATTTCTCACTCAACTTTTTATCAAACCCAATCAAATAACTTCCATTCAGTTCGTAATAATCATCCTCATATTCTGCCTTCCAGCCTCTTTTGTCTTGGGCTGTCCCATAAGGCTGAACATTATCAAATGTCATATTATATCCGTCACGCGTTACCTGACCTTGTACATATAACCAATCTGTTACATCATATTTCAATGTAGCTCCTGCGGTCAATCGGTTTTTACGCGATGTATTATGTTTTTTCTTTGTCAACCAATATGGGTTATTAAAATAATCGTTATTACCCGGTTTCAATTCATCTATGCCATTAGCGTCATACATTCCTTTCAACCATCTTACATCATACGAATTGGCTAAATACATCAGAGAAGCATTAACATTTGAGTTTCCATCGGAAAGGTTCGCTCTGTTTTTTACTTTCTCAAATACATAATTTGCATTTATAATCAAATGTAATTGCGAAGTAATGTTAAATGTCGTATTTAAATTTATTCCTTGCTGACGAATTCCCGCATTTGGAATGATCGACCAATCGTTCACATTAGATAATCCGACACGATAGATTACGTCGTTATTACTATTACCACTTACTGATACTGATGTCTGATTGGTAACCCCTGTATTATAAAAGTGTTTCCAATTATCTACATACTTATATGAATATTCATCACCCAATCGGTTTACAGCTTTGCCGCCATCCATTTTTTCTCCCCAACTGGAGTTATATGTATCATATGCCGTACTACTATTCATTGGTCGATGTCCTTCGGTACCTTGTCCATACGTTTTCTGGAAATCGCGATAATCGTATATCGTATTTATTGTAAGGTTATTATTAAATTCGATACCAAGACCTTTAGCCTTAGATCCTGATTTGGTTGTAATCAGGATAGCGCCATTACCTCCGCGATAACCGTATAATGCGGATGCTGCGGCACCTTTCAAGACTTGCATACTTTCAATATCATCGGGGTTGATACTGTTCAGACCATCACCCATATCCATACCTCCCCACATACCTGCGTTTCCGCGGGTAGTATTGTCGAAAGGAATACCATCAACAACATATAATGGTTGGTTGTTACCGGTCAAAGATGCGTTACCACGTATAATAACACGACTACTGCCGGCAGCTCCGGTAGCGTTATTAGCCACATTTACACCTGCTACTTTACCTGTTAATGCATTACCTAAATTCAAATCCCGAGCTTCTGTCAATTCTGATCCTGAGACCTGAGAAGTTGAATATCCGATAGATTTTGATTGTCTTTTGATCCCCAAAGCCGTTACGACAACTTCATCAAGCATCTTATCATTTTCTGACAATGTTACATCAATAACGGTACGATTGCCGACAACTTCTTCTTTTGCGTTGTAACCGATATAACTGAATGTCAATACTGAACCATAAGGTACAGATAATGTATATTTACCGTCAATATCTGTCATAGTCCCGATATTGGTCGCTCCTTTAACAGCGACAGTTACGCCTATCAGGACTTCTCCGCTAACATCCTTGACAACACCACTTACTTGTTGCTTGTCCTGTTGCTGAATAGCAGCGGTAGATTCAGTCAAATCTGAATTTTTCTTTGTTATATATACTTGTCTATCGACAATTTTATATGAATTATCCGTTTCGCTGAATAGTTCATCCAGTATTTTATCTACCGTTTGTTCATCTGCCTGAATAGATACTTTCCTTTGTAAATCTACGCTACCATCCTTATATATGAATACATATTCGCTATTTTTTTCAATAGTATTAAGGATGTTTTTTACTGATTCCTTTTTATGCTTAAATGAAAGTTTAGTTACTTGTGAATAGCTGGTTTCGGCAAAGCCTGATTGAATACTAATAATCATAAATAAGATCAATAGCTTAGCGAAATGGGACTTTTTCATTGAAATTATTTCTTTAATACACAATTTACTTAATTTTATCATACTTTTAAATGATTTAAAGTTTGGATTTTTTGTTGAATAATAATTTATAGGTCTTAATCAGGTGACAGTTTTGATGTCATCCAATTTCCTTGTGTTTTTCTATGTCATAGGCTGTCAGATTTATTAAATTATAAATTTTAAGGTTTAATTATTCTTAATTTGCTTTTTTGATTTGTCCCATCCTTCTTGTAATATGTAATTGGAACTATATTTGCCAGTCCGAACAATATATCATCCAATTGATCATTAAGGACAAGCTTTCCGGACAAACTTATGTTCTTTATCGAACTATCAACATGAATGGGTATTGCAAAGTATATGCTAAGCCGCTGAACTACATCGCCCAATGGCTGCGAATGTAGCATCATTAATCCATCCACCCATCCGATATAATCCGATACATTAACAATTTGCTTTTCACTAAATCCTTTAGAACTAATATTAATAAGCTGGTTTGGTTCTAAGGTTTCCTTTTTATTTGCATTTTGTACATTAACTGATCCTTTGACCAAAACTACGGAAGCGGTACTTAGTTCTTTGTAACTACACACATTAAATGAGGTACCCAAAACCTCAATATTGAAGTTGCTTGATGTCTTAACTAAAAACGGTTTATTTTCATTACGAAATACTTCGAGGTAAGCTTCGCCATCTATATATATTTCGCGTTTATTTCCTACAAAATACCTTGGATATACAACTAATGTTCCTGAATTTACATGAAGTACCGTATTATCGGAAAGTGTCAATAGGCTGCGTCGCCCCCTTGGGACTATGAGCTGATTATATTCTATCTTGCCCGAGGTGGTTGATTTACAGATATCTATTTTTTCGGAGTTTATTGATATCGTGCCATTTTCCGAATATGTTACATCTTCTCCGGCTTTAAGTTGTATCTTTTTGCCATCCGATACTACTAATGTCACTTCTGATGCCTCAGTGGGTATTAATATATGTTGAGCGATTTTTTCGATAGAAAAATCTGATTCATCTATACTTTTTGAAGTATAGCGATTGATCCATATAATACCAATTAATATTGCGGCTGCAGCTGCAAATAACGTATATTTTTTATGAAGCTTTTTACGACGTTCGTTATTTAATGCGCGCTGTTCTATTTGAGACCACAAATATTTTTTTTCTGCAATTGGAGTTATTATTTCATTGTTCTTTAAGTAATCTACCAGAATTTGAGTTATTTTATGGATTTTAGATTTTTCTTTAGACATCGCTTCTTATATTATATAACCCTACCATAATATATTACCTAACTTTTAAAAAAAACTACTCATTTTTTTAAATGAAAATAAATAAAAATTTAATATTTAACATTAATTTACGTATTTTCAATAAGGTACGAGAATATAAATTCATAGATGATTGTTCGTTTATACCCAAAAAATCGGCAATCTCTTTATATGACATATCTTTTATGTGCCTGAGATAGATTATTTGTTTTTGATGAAAGGAAAGATGCGAATATGCTTTCATTAGTTTTCTGCTGACTTGGAGATCCTCGTCATTTTTGCTGAATAAGTTTTCTAATGCCGAATCATTAACAAAAATATCAAAATCGCTATTATCCAATACTTGCTCAGTTTTTTTTACCGAAATCTTATCTAAGATTAAATTTCTCAAAGATTTGATTAAATATGATCGTACATACCGGGTAGTTTTTAAAATTTTACCGGAATACAATTTGACAAATAAATCCTGAATACAATCTTTGACTAAGTGTTCGCCAATATTATATTTAAGTCCGTAATTCAGCAACAAGTCATAATGCCTGAGATATATGATTTCAAGCGAATGCTTATCTCCTTCAAGAAAAAGTGTCCACAAACCAGCATCCTCACATTCATTATATACTGACATTTTGATATTTCAATATTAAAATTATATATAAAACCCAAATGAACGAGCTCAAATATAGTTCATATCATGCAAATATAAAAAATTATGTAAGTTTGTATTAGAAGTTGATTGCTTAATTTATTGGCAAAAGTTCTCTTTAACTTATGTTTTTATGACAATATTTATTATTGAATCTATTGTTATATTGATTACTTTTTAAAACAATTTTCCATCGAAACGGTCATAGTCTAAAATATATTTATATTTATTGGGCAATGAACTTTACATTAATGAAAATATTATTGGTATTTAATTATCTTTATGTAAGTCAAGATTTATCTTATTTCAGACAGACAGGTAAGTTGCAAAGAATAATTATCCCAAGTAATTTCTTTTAACATTAGAT
>CALYRA010000062.1 GCA_945292135.1 uncultured Dysgonomonas sp. | reverse complement strand
ATCATGGAACTATGTGAAAAGATACTTAAGGCAGAGCAAGAAAAAATCGTTTTACTAAAAAAACTATTGAATAATAAAAAATAAATATATAGTTTTTCAGACCCCTAATCTGATATTTTATTACTAAGAAATTAGAAAACTTATAATGCGGATTGTCATATTTTATTTATAAATATGATAAATAGGATATATCATATTCAATCAATATATAATAACAGTAAATAATATATCTTTTTGATTAACATATTGTTAATCAGTACTTTTGATATCAAAAGATTAAAACTTTTACATCATATGTAAAATCTATATTTATAACATGCTTTGGTAACTATTTCGTTTAATTCGATAAATTCAATAATTGAAGTTCTTATAAAATACTATCTAATTACTCAAAAACTTAACTCCATTAAGTTTTCTAAGAAAAGGATGCAGTAGTCTTTTGTATTAGATATTAGATATTAGATTTATAATCAAGTAATTAATTGTAAATCTAATGGTTTAATATCGTTGAATCCTGAGTCATTGAAATCGAATCTATTGGTTCGCGTATAATCGCAACATATGATATCAGTTGTCTGTTATATCTTTTAGTATCAGATTTACGCCAATTATTATCGAAAGTATCAATATATTGTATACTAAAATTCTTTCCGCTCATAAGACTATCAATAGGCTCATTACTAATTAAAACAAAAGGCAATTTTTTTTGAATCAGACTATCATTCTTTAAATCCAAAGGAAGAATTGTGTGATTTGCTTCGTAAACAAGTTCCATTCGTAGCCAGTCTTGTTGATTATGGTAAAATGGAAGTGCCATAACCTCTTTATTTTCACGTATCAATCTAATACTATGCCTGTCATCATTTATAAACATGCGTCCAATAGGAATTATATAAAAGCATTCGGCAATAATCATTGTTAAGATGAAATATTTGAAAACCTTTAATACTTTTAAACCTCTTTTTCCATAGATCGCATTCAACATCAATAAAGATACTGTCAAAGTTGATAAAGTAATGACGATGAATAATGATACAGAAAGTAGGTCTTCTTCAACAAATTTAATATATAAAACAATCGGAAATATCAGCAAAATACAAGCGACGAGTGTCGTTATTATCTTAATAATCAGCTCTTCGTATTTTGTTAAAAGATATTTTGAACTATAATAAAAATAAAACCCGATATTAATAGCTCCGGGAATAAGCGTCGGAAACAAATATCTTGTCTTCTTTTCAGGAATCAAAGATAAGAGTATAAGGGAAACAAATGTCCAAATGATCGACATAGCATAAACCGCCCTTTTATCTTCATTCTTTCGTTTCCATAAAAAATAAAAAATAGATACTATCCAGAATAAAGTCCAAATACCGGCTTCGGTCGGAAACTTCCAATAGTAAAATAATGGGCGAACGTTCCTTGAAGCCCAAGAATCGGTTTCTTTATCAACTACTGAGATAGCGAAGTCTTGATGAAGTGAAAGAATATATATAGGCCACCAAAAAGCAATAGCTAGGAAAATAACCATCATTAAGATCAACGGAACCAGCTTTTTCTTAAAAGAAATATTGAATACAGCCACATAGCTTATAATAAATGGAAGTAACAAAGCATAGAATGACACAGGTCCTTTACTAAGAAAAGATAACCCCATAAATGTACCTGCCAATAAAAATCGCTTCCATTGCGTACCGGGTTTTTCCATTGCCATCACAAGAAAGTAAATTGCTCCTAACATAAAACTATGGCAATAAATATCCCATGTAGCCGTACGTCCTATCAGCAATACATTTAAGCTGCTAGCGCATACCAATGCGGATAACAGCCCCACTTTTCTGTTACGAGTAAGCCTTGATACTAATAAGAATAAAAAGATTATTAATTGAGTTGCAGCTAAGCCTGCGACGGCACGTTGCGCGGAAAGGTTTCCCGGTATATACTGTTCAACAAACGCAGCTATCCATGTTGGTAACGGTGGTTTTTCAAGACGCAACTCTCCATTCATTGTAGGCAACAGATAGTTGCCATTTCTCACCATTTCCTGTGCGGTAGCCAAATTCCGCGATTCCATAAGATCAGCAGGGATGATGTCATTATTGATGAAAAATGCGAAAAAACAAATGATTAATAATATCGAATAATAAAATAGGTTTCGGTCTGTTTTCCTCATATGTATTCTGCAAAATTGAAATAACAAAGATAAAATTTAGTTATTAGAAAAACGTTCATAATCCAAATGATTGCATTTTAAGAATTATATTTTATGATAATAATGTTACCTTTATACTTTAAAAACAAGAAAAGTATAGCTAAAAGGTTAAAATAAAGTTTGTAAAGAAGAAAACTTACATTCTTTCTTAAATTTAATATTGTTGATGAATAAGACAAGCTCTTACGAATTTTGTATTATTATTCCTATTTACAATGAGGAAGACAATATGCTACGGCTCGAAAAAGAATTATATAATTATGTTAATAATTCGTCTGTCAGTACATGTGTTTTATTTGTGGATGATGGATCGAAAGATAATAGCCGAAGCTTGATAAAAGAAATTGCAAGTCGAAATAAATCCTTTTACTATTTAATATTTGATAAGAATGTAGGATTAAGCGGAGCCTTAAAAGCAGGAATTGACGCGGCAAATTCTACCTATATTGGTTATATAGACGCTGATTTACAAACAACGCCAAAAGATTTTGAAAAGCTTCTTCCTTTTCGCTACGATTATGATTTAGTTACAGGTATACGTATCGGAAGAAAAGATAGTTTAGGCAAAAAAATATCCTCCAAAATCGCTAATGGATTTCGTCGAATAATGACTAAAGATGGAGCTATTGATACGGGTTGTCCATTAAAAATAATTCGAACCGATTATGCGAAGCGGATTCCGCTGTTTAAAGGAATGCATCGTTTTTTACCAGCTTTGATTTTATTGCAAGAAGGTAAAATAAAACAAATTCCAGTCAATCATTATGAGCGAATAGCAGGCAAATCCAAATTTAATGTTTGGAACAGACTGATCGGACCATTTGTCGATTGTTTCGCATATCGATGGATGAAAAAGCGTTATATCAATTATAGAATTGAATCAGACAATCTAAACGGATAATAAATGAATCAGCCTTGGTATTTTATACTCGGATTTGTTGCACAAATATTATTTTCGTTAAGAGTATTCGTTCAATGGGTTTTATCCGAAAAAGCAAAAAAGGTTGTTTCTCCCGCTATTTATTGGCAATTAAGCTTATTAGCATCTATCATATTCTCTATATATGGTTGGTTGAGAGGTGATTTCGCAATTATATTGGGACAATTCTTCACTTATTACATTTATATCTGGAATCTTAAACGAAAAAATCGTTGGATAAAATTGAATCGGCTTTTACGCTATATAATTATTATTTTACCTGTATTAGCATTAATATTTATCGTAAGTGAAGGTATAAGTACAAAAAATCGGCTTTTTGACAATATTTCACTACCTCTTTTGGTGTTTGGTTCGGTCGGACAAATTATCTTTACGCTTCGTTTTATATACCAATGGTGGTATTCGCGTTCACGCAATGAATCTATTCTCCCTTCCGGATTCTGGATTTTAAGCTTGGCGGGTGCTACTATAACAATTGTTTATGGCGTTTTTCGCAGAGATCCGGTACTTATAATTGGTCATGGAGCCGGATTTTTTGCTTATGCCCGGAATTTGTGGCTATCAAAAAGATGAATATATTAATTACAGGAGCTGCCGGATTTATTGGTTTTCATGTCGTAAAAAGATTTTTACTGCAAAAAAATGTAGAAATCACCGGTATTGACAACATCAGTCATTATTATGACGTAGGTCTCAAATATGACAGATTAAAGGAATGTGGTATAAATAAAAACCTTATTCTACCTGACCATATAACACAAAGTAGCGATTATAGCGATTATGGTTTTCAGCAACTGGATTTATCCGATTACCATTCTTTAGATAAATTGTTTTCAAAGAAACAATTTGATTATGTCATACATGTCGCAGCGCAGGCGGGAGTTCGCTATTCAATAGAAAATCCTTCCGTATATGTACAATCCAATATAGTTGGTTTTGCAAATATACTTGAATGTTGTCGTAAATATAAGATTAAACATCTTGTCTATGCATCGAGTTCATCCGTGTATGGAATGCGTAACGAAATACCATACAGAGAAAATGATAATGTAGACTATCCGGTTAGTTTCTATGCCGCAACTAAAAAGAGTAACGAATTGATGGCGCATTCTTATAGTCATCTGTATGGATTACCAACAACAGGATTACGCTTATTTACAGTTTACGGACCTTGGGGTAGACCGGATATGGCTCCTATGATATTTGCGAAATCAATCTTTGAAGAAAAGTCGATCAAATTGTATAATAATGGTGATATGCTTCGGGATTTTACATATATAAACGATATCGTTGAAAGTATCTTTAAAGTAGTATATAAAATTCCATCTGAAACGAATAATCATCCTTTTTACCAGATATTTAATGTAGGAAATTCATGTCCCGTCAATTTATTAGATTTTGTAAAAACTTTAGAAAAAACTATTGGTAAAAAAGCGATCTTGGACATGCAACCCATGCAGCCGGGCGATGTAAAGGAGACTTACGCTGATATTTCACATCTTGAATCGTTTATCAACTATAAACCTAATACGTCTTTGGAAAAAGGAATATCAGATTTTATTGCTTGGTATAAAGAATATTTCAAATAAAACGACCACTTCAATGTTGAAGTGGTCGTTTTATATTGTATCTGTTTATAAAAAATAAAGTTTGGGCGGTAAGATATTTCAGGTAAATAAAAGTCCGTCAACGAATATTATTCCTGACCTACAATTAATCCGTTCGCAATAAATGCCCCGTCACCATCAAGTTCAAGCGTATAAGTTTGCATAACATTCGAAAGAATTTCGATGGATTCTATTTTTTTCTCAATTTGTGTGTTTTCACTATGAGCCAAAATAATATCCCCAACTTTATATTCCGTTAATGATTCTTCTTTGTATCTATTGTAAGTTTTTGTCTTAGTAGGATTGAAAGATTTCCATCCATTGTTAGATAAAAAAGGGTGATCGTTAGTTGTTATAATTTCGCTATTCTTGAATTTTAATTGTAATAAGTTGTTATGCTCAATTTTGAGTATATATTTCACTGTCTTAGGTTCGAAAGATTTGTATTTTATATTATAAGATAAAACAGTATCGCCGGTTTGGATATCTTCTATATTCTTTTTTTTCAAGTCAGACATTGTTATTTGTGTTCCTTTACCTAAGCAATGTACATCCAGTCCATCAAAGATAAGCTCGCTAATTGCCGTATCGTCGTATTTATCGCCTTTATAAACCTCTGTTATGACAAATTTAAGAATGACAGGTCTTATCATTTTTTCGCCGTTTTCGGTGTCATAATATAATGCTCCTGTTTCATTATCGCCACGATTAGGAAAAGGATGAGGAAGATTAAAAGTTTGCAAGTTGCGAGTATCTTGTAAATTGACGATTGCCATCAGTTTATCATCTTCATAAATATTAAAAGTTTTTACTCTTGAATTGTTTCGCCAAGTAGATTCATTCTTATTGTATCCATTTACTATTTTGCAAGAAGTAGCGCGTGGAGCGTAATAAGGAAATATAAATTCAATATACTCTCCAATACCATACCCTTTAACACCTTCAACCCATGCTTTGCGAATATCATCATCCCCCAAATTGTCTTTCGAATAAGTAATATTTCCGGAAGGTTTTAAAGAAGATGAAACTTTGGTTTTATAATCAGCTCCACAATACCAACTACAGCCTATACCATTCAATATCCAAGGAAAAGAATCTTCACCAATTTCTCCATATTTAGCTATATAACTATTATAAAGTTTTCTTTCTTTTGGAGTAAGTTGATAACCGCTACTTTCATCTTTGATAAACAGTTTTTCTATACTCGACCATTCCTCGAGATCTTTATCTGAATATTCCAGATTCTTAATTATTTCAGTATTTATAACAGGAACATCTTGAGAAAATGCCTGAAATATGACTGCGATATTAATGACAAATAAACACACATACTTTTTAATCATGTTTTGATATATTAATTAGTAAATTGGAATTTACATTCTTTCAGGTACTTCTATTCCTAAGAGCGACATACCGCTTTTAATAATTTTAGCCACATTAGTCGAAAGTATCAATCGGAAAATTTTCAGATCATTGTTTTCTTCACGTAAAATTGAAAAATCATGATAAAATTGATTATACTCTTTAACCAGATCATAAACGTAATTGGCTATAAGCGCCGGATTGTATTCATCACCCGCTTGTTTTACGATAGCAGCGTAATCCGCGATTAATTGGATCAAATATTCTTCCTTAGCCGATAATTCAATATTAGTAGGAACAGTCGAAGGAATCAATATCTTTTGTTCTTCAGCCTTACGAATAACTGAGCGTATGCGGGCATAAGTGTATTGAATAAATGGACCTGTATTACCGTTAAAATCGATAGATTCTTTCGGGTTAAACGTCATATTCTTTTTGGGATCAACTTTGAGGATAAAATATTTTAACGCTCCCATTCCAACGATCCTTGCTACTTCATTAGCTTCCTCGTCAGTATATCCATCCAGTTTTCCTAATTCTTCGGATGTTTCTTTAGCGGTATTAACCATTTCTTCGACCAAATCATCTGCGTCAACAACAGTTCCTTCTCGAGATTTCATTTTACCTTCCGGTAATTCAACCATTCCATACGAAAAATGAACAAGTCCCTTTCCAAATTCAAATCCTAATCGGTCTAACAAAATTGACAATACTTGAAAATGGT
>CALYRA010000061.1 GCA_945292135.1 uncultured Dysgonomonas sp. | reverse complement strand
GCGGCAATAAATAATGACAGAATACTCGTCTTTAATGCCGAGGTATCTGAAAACAATTCTTGGAAAGGGATAAAAAGTAATAATATTGGAAACGTAATCACAAAAAACAGCTCGTCAAGTAACAAAGTAACGAATACCATAACCGTACTACGACCTACCGGAATATTTTCTTTTGTCAAAAATAATACAGCCATACTCGATCCCCCGACCGATGAAGGCGTTATTGCCGTACCAAATTCAGCTAAAAGAGTTACTTTAATGCACTGTTTCCAAGACAATTTCTTTTCGGTTAAATAACGATACCGAATAACAAATCCTGTATCTCGTCCTAACATAAAACAAAACGCAATAACTATCCATAAAATCGTATGTCCTGTTATTGATATTTGTCCGACATCTTCAATATTGAATTCATTAAAGAATATATACAGAATAACTCCTAATCCGATAAATGTCGGCAAAAGAATTTTCCAATTATTAAAAGTCGAAGTTGATTCTGTCATCAGGAATATGGGCTGATATCTATTTCACAAAATTAGAAAAACATTTCGTCTTTTTCTTTTCTTTCGTACATTTGCATAATATAAATGGTGAACTCAATATCTCTTTTGATTTAAAAAGGTAACAAACGACACATATTTTCAGACATTATTAAACGTTACTCTTTTCATATATTTTTTTCATCATAATATCTCATTATTATAGATAAAATTCAGAATATTGAATACTCTTACTTATCGCAAATATCTATTGATATTTATACGTAAATTATGGGGAAAGTATAAATATAGTAAAAAACGATATAAAATCGGACTTCCAATTCTAATTATATTGCTTATATCCTATATCTTTTGTCTGCCTTCTCCCCTCTTCAATGTTCCATACAGTACAGTTGTAACCGACCGTGATGGAGAATTACTTGGCGCGCGTATCGCCACCGACGAACAATGGAGATTTCCTGAACCGGATTCTATTCCTGACAAATACAAAACTTGTCTCATAGAATTTGAGGATCATCATTATATGAAACATTGGGGCGTAAACCCATTAGCTATTCTGAGGGCGATAAAGCAAAATATAACAGGAAATAAGATAGTAAGCGGAGCAAGTACTATCACAATGCAGACAATAAGGATATCAAGAGGAAAAGAACGCACGTTCTTTGAGAAGGTCATAGAAATTATTTTAGCTACACGTTTGGAATTTTCATATTCAAAAAATGAGATTCTAAAGTTATACGCTTCTCATGCTCCAATGGGTGGTAACGTAGTTGGAATAGAAGCTGCGTCATGGAGATATTTCGGACATGAATCTTCAACATTATCATGGAGCGAAGCAGCAACTTTATCGGTTTTACCTAACTCTCCATCATTGATGCACTTTGGACGCAATAGAGATAAACTACTATCTAAACGGAATCGTTTGCTCGAAAAATTGTATAAAAGCGGTAAGTTGGATGAAATTGATTATAAATTAGCCGTATCTGAGCCCTTACCATCACATCCGCATTCGCTTCCTCAAATAGCGCCCCATTTAGTCGCCAAAATATATTTAGAAAAAAAAGGAAAACATGTAACTTCAACAATTGACAGGCATCAACAGTTATTAACAGAAGCCATATTGGAGAGATGGAATGCTGAATTTGCCCAAAACGGTATTAATAATATAGCTGCTCTCATCATTGATATAGATAAAAATGAAGTCGTCGCTTATTGTGGCAACGTTCACTTCGAAAAAAATACTTCCGGAAATCAGGTAGATATTATACAAGCACCTCGCAGTACAGGTAGCATCTTAAAACCATTTCTTTATTGCGCTATGCTCCAAGAAGGACAAATACTCCCCGATCAATTGCTCCCCGATATTCCGGTCAATTTAACAGGTTTCACGCCAAAGAATTTCAGTCTTAAATATGATGGAGCCGTACCGGCATCCAATGCTTTAGCCCGTTCTCTAAATATACCGGCGGTTATTTGCTTACGTGATTATGGTGTCCCCAA
This sequence comes from uncultured Dysgonomonas sp., assembly GCA_945292135.1. Classification (GTDB taxonomy): domain Bacteria; phylum Bacteroidota; class Bacteroidia; order Bacteroidales; family Dysgonomonadaceae; genus Dysgonomonas. The sequence goes on along the minus strand of CALYRA010000061.1, from coordinate 4,942 downwards.
ATTTGGCAATTTATTAAGAAAGGGCGGCATGAGTACTATAAACCGAAGCAATGACAACTATGGTTTATCACTCATTTTGGGTGGCGCGGAAGGTAAATTATGGGAAATAAGCAACGTATATCTTCAGATGGCTCACTCCTTAAAAGATTATACGAAGGATGGTAAATATTATGAATATAATTTTCCTACCTATATTTTAAACCAAAATGATAATAAAGAAAAAGAAGAATTAATCAACCCTTTATTCTCTGCCGGGGCAGTTTGGCAAACTTTTAAAGCCTTAACAAATGTTCATCGACCCGAAGAAATAGATTGGCAATTTATACCATCAATGCAGAAAATTGCATGGAAAACCGGTACCAGTTTTGGTTCCAGAGACGGATGGGCTATTGGTATAACACCAAAGTATGTAGTGGGCGTTTGGGTAGGAAACTCTGATGGAGAGGGGCGATCAGGACTGACAGGTGCGCGTACGGCAGGTCTGGTCATGTTTGATATTTTCAATTCTTTACCCCAAAGCAAATGGTTTCGCACGCCCTCAAATGATTTAACAAGTATAGAAGTTTGTAAAGAAAGCGGATATTTAAAAAGTATCAATTGCCCGGAAAGTTCTATTGATACAATACAAATATCACCTAAAGGGAAAAACGGAAAGCCATGTCCTTATCACAAGATGATACATTTATCCCAAGATATGCAATATCAGGTATATGAAGACTGCGCAGGTCAAAGGGGAATCATACACCTATCATGGTTTGTGCTTCCACCATTGTGGGAAAAATATTATAAAGAGAAAAATATATCTTACAAACAACTTCCTCCTTATTCACCTGAATGCCGGACAGAAACTCAAAATAAATTAATGGAATTTATATATCCTAATGCCAATAGCACTTTAAGCATTCCTAAACAGCTTGACGGATCTATTGGACAAATAGTGTTTGAAATAGCGCATCGTTCGCCGGAACACAGGGTTTTTTGGCATATTGATAATGAATATATAGGTGAAACTAAAGACTTTCATAAAAAGGAATATACTCCAACTCGGGGGGCGCATCGCTTGACTGTTGTTGATGAAAATGGAACTACTATCTCTATTTCATTCACAGTAAAATAAACAGCGAAATTAGAGCGAATATGAAATTGTCTAAGATATAAAAATAATATTTTCTTAAAGTTTTGCAGGTAGTATTACTTTTTAGAGAGCAAGAAAGACAAAGGCTTACCATTTTTACTCAAATCTTTCATAGCCAATTAATAAGACTTGAAACAAATTTCGCAACAAATTAAAGTACATTACTTGATATAAAAAAAAGTATCCTGATTCAGGATACTTTTATATACTATTCAAAATATTATATGTACTATTATTCTGCTTTAGGAGTTTCTTCGGCAGGCGCCTCAGGTGAAGATTCCTTCGGTTCAGAAATTTCTGCATCCGTTGTAGTAGATTCAACTGGCTTAGCATTTTTAGTTGTTTTCTTTGCAGGGGTTGCAGATGTTGTAACTTCTTCTGTTTCGGATTTCTTAGCTGCTGAAGAACGACGTGTTCTCTTTTTAGTTGCAGTAGCTTTCTCTTTCAACATATTTTCATTGTAATCAACCAATTCAATAAAACACATTGACGCATTGTCTCCTAAACGGTTACCTGTTTTTATAATACGTGTATAACCGCCCGGACGATCAGCTATTTTTTGAGAAATATTTTGGAACAATTCTGTTACGGCATGTTTATCTTGAAGCGCTTCAAACACTTGACGTCTTGAGTGTGTTGTATCTTCTTTGGATTTAGTCACAATCGGCTCTACAACTTTCTTCACCGCTTTCGCTTTGGCAACGGTCGTAAAAATACGCTTGTGCATAATCAAAGATACACACATATTAGACAGCATAGACTTTCTGTGTGCGCTCTTACGTCCTAAATGATTAAATTTTTTATTATGTCTCATTTCGCTTATTACTCTTTATCTAATTTATACTTAGAAATATCCATTCCAAAGGAAAGGTTCAGATTTTCTAACAATTCATCAAGCTCTGTAAGTGATTTCTTACCAAAGTTTCTGAACTTAAGAAGGTCATTCTTGTTGAATTGAACAAGCTCACCTAAAGTTTCTACTTCTGCGGACTTCAAACAATTTAAAGCGCGAACCGATAAGTTCATATCAGATAGCTTAGTCTTAAGCAACTGACGCATGTGTAAAACTTCTTCATCAAATTCCTCATTACCATCCATTTCATTTTGTTCGAGAAGAATTTTTTCATCGGAGAACAACATAAAGTGGTGAATAAGTATTTTGGCAGCTTCTTTCAAGGCTTCCTTAGGGTGAATAGATCCATCTGTAGCTATCTCAATTACCAATTTCTCATAGTCGGTTTTTTGCTCTACACGATAATTTTCTATTGAATATTTTACGTTACGGATAGGAGTATAAATATAATCAATAGCTATAAAATTAACGTCATCATACAATACTCGATTTTCATCAGCAGGCACATATCCACGTCCTTTATTTATATTTAATTCGATTTGGAAACTAGCATTAGAATCTAGATGACAAATTTCAAGATTAGGGTTCAATACCTCAAATCCCGATAAATGTTTACCGATATCACCAGCTTTGAATACTTCACTTCCAGAAATAGTAATAGTAACTTTTTCCGTTTCAATCTCCTCTACGATTTGCTTAAAACGTACTTGCTTAAGATTTAGGATGATATTTGTAACATCTTCGATAACTCCCGGTATTGTTGCAAATTCATGCTCAACACCATCAATCTTAATAGACGTTATAGCAAAACCTTCTAGAGATGATAGAAGAATACGGCGCAAAGCATTACCTACTGTAATACCATATCCGGGTTCTAATGGACGAAATTCGAATTTGCCGAAAAAATCGTCCGCTTCCAACATCAATACTTTATCCGGTTTTTGAAATGCTAATATAGCCATGTATTTAATTAATTTTTAGAGTACAATTCTACGATCAACTGCTCTTTGATATTCTCAGGGATATCTGCTCTTTCCGGCTGATGTAAATACTTGCCGGTCATGGTTGCTTGATCCCATTCAATCCAAGGATATTTGCTATGGTTGAATCCTGCTAAAGCATCACCTACAACTTCAAGAGATTTAGATTTTTCACGTACTCCTATCAATTGTCCCGGTTTTACTGTATAAGATGGAATATTTACAACTTTACCATCAACTACGATGTGACAATGGGATACTAATTGACGTGCGGATGCTCTTGTTGGAGCAATTCCTAAACGGAATACGATATTATCTAATCTAGATTCTAATAATTGAAGCAATACTTCCCCGGTAATACCTCGAGAGTGAAGCGCTTTATCGAACATATTACGGAATTGTTTCTCAAGAATTCCGTAAGTATATTTTGCTTTTTGTTTTTCGCGTAATTGGATACAGTATTCTTAAGATTTTTTCTTTCTTCCATTACCATGTTGTCCCGGAGGATAGTTCTTACGAGAAAGAACTTTATCAGGTCCAAATATAGGCTCTCCAAATTTACGGGCGATTTTTGATTTTGGTCCAGTATATCTTGCCATTTTTTGTTACTAAGTTAAATAATTAAGTGAAAGCTAAATTTTGTGCAGCCGCGATCACAGAGAGGATTCATTTGTAATCAATCACAATTTTCAGATTTCTTTTCAAATAAACCGATTAAACTCTTCTATGTTTAGGTGGACGACATCCATTATGCGGTAATGGAGTAACATCTATTATTTCTGTCACCTCAATTCCGGCAGAGTGAATAGTACGGATAGCAGACTCACGCCCGTTTCCCGGTCCCTTAACATACACTTTAACTTTTCTTAAACCAAGATCGTATGCTACTTTTGCACAATCTTGAGCTGCCATTTGCGCAGCATAAGGGGTATTCTTTTTAGAACTTCTGAATCCCATCTTACCTGCCGATGACCAGCTGATTACTTCACCTTCGCTATTTGTAATCGAAATAATAATGTTGTTAAATGAAGAATGTACATGTGCTTGTCCTAAAGCATCTATTTTTACTTTTCTCTTCTTCGCTGCAACTGTTTTTTTTGCCATAGTCAATTAATTATTTTGTAGCTTTTTTCTTGTTAGCAACAGTTTTCTTTCTACCCTTACGTGTACGGGCATTATTTTTAGTAGACTGACCTCTTAAAGGTAACCCGATACGATGACGAATACCTCTATAACAACCAATATCCATTAAACGTTTAATGTTTAATTGAACTTCTGAGCGTAAATCTCCTTCTACTTTATATGTAGTCCCGATGATTTCACGAATTTTACCAGCTTGTTCGTCAGTCCAGTCTTTTACTTTTATGTCTCTGTCAACACCAGCTTCTAATAGTATTTTATTAGCCGTGCTACGACCGATACCAAAAATATAGGTCAAAGCTATTTCGCCTCTCTTATTTTGCGGTAAATCGACACCAACTATTCTTATTGCCATATATTTATATTATTTTTTTTCTGCAAAATTAATAATTTATCCCTGACGTTGTTTAAACTTAGGATTTTTTTTGTTTATTACATATAAACGACCTTTTCTTCTGACAATTTTACAGTCAGCAGTACGTTTTTTTACTGATGCTCTTACTTTCATTATATTTGATTTTTATTTATATCTGAATGAAATTCTACCTTTTGTCAAGTCATATGGTGACATTTCTACTCTCACTTTATCTCCGGGAAGTATTTTGATATAATGCATACGCATCTTCCCTGAAATATGCGCTGTAATTTCATGACCGTTTTCTAATTCGACACGAAACATTGCGTTTGAGAGCGCTTCGATTATCACTCCGTCTTGTTCTATTGCAGATTGCGTTGCCATAAATATTCAATTATATTAAATTGCTTTATCTCCTAATACAGATTCACCCAATTCGACTGTTGATAAAATATCGGCTTGTCCGTGACGACTAGCTA
>CALYRA010000060.1 GCA_945292135.1 uncultured Dysgonomonas sp. | reverse complement strand
AGAGTAGCTTTGCAGAAAAGCTACTCTTATTTATGGAATTTTTGAATATAAAGGATTATTGGACATACCAGTTGCCCGAATGGGATAATTATTACAAAGAGGATATAGAGGATATACTCAATTCGATGTATTCGATAACTATTCTCGATTATGTGATGGAAGGTGATGTGGATGTCTGGACTATTCGTTACAAGGATTGCGATTTTATATTGGTTAATGATTTGGTTTATGGTTGTGAGATTAGAGCCCCGAAAGAGGAGGATTTGCCACAAATGGAGCAATTGATAAAAAGTCTTGATGTATAGATTTTTATAATTGATATGATAAATCGATCCAATTGTTTGCAAATTATGTTAGGTTCTGTTATTATATTCTTTTTGGTAGGTTGTTCGACTAAAGATAAGACTAAAAATTTGACAGATAGTATAAGGGTTGCTCTGAGAAAGAAGGGATGCGATGCTAATTCTGTTTCGATTGAATATGTTGATGAAAACTGTTCTGTGAATGCTAGAGTCGTTGATGGTGGAATCCAAATTTGCAATAAGTTTTTCAACTATGAGTTTCGGGATCAGGTTTCATTTATTTGGCATGAGGTTTTTCATTTAAATAACGATAAACCTTCAGGCAAGTCTTCATTGTTATTGGAAGATCCGGTCTATATTGGAAATGTTCCCGTTGATATTATAGATTATATCAATAATGTTGTAAATGCAGACCTTGAAGATTATTCAAAACAAATTGCCTACAATAGAATGATATCTCTTTCCGAAATTAGGGATTCGGTTTATTACGAAAATGAGATTGCAGCTTACCAACAGGAAATAAATACAATAAAGGATGTTTCTTCCCAATATGATGCCGAACGTAAGTTTATGCTTTGGAAGCATACTGCATCCTTAGATATTGCGAAGAAATATCTGCGAAAGTAATAAGCATATTTTGGTTTTCGTTTTTTTTATAGATATTATTGATTTTCAATACCTAACCAACCTTCATTAGCAGCTAAAGCCAATAATTGATGCATGTCTTTCAAGCTGGGTATTCTCGCCTGACCACGTGCTGCTTGTAGAGTTCCGTCAGGTCTTCTCCAAATGAATCGGTAACCATATTCAACATAACCTTCTTCTTCAAATATGTATTCGCACCATTGAAAGCGGAATATTAAAACCAGGGTAAATGGACGATAAAGTGCCGGATATAGTATTTATCCTTTTCTGTTTAGAGGTCGGACTCAGAGATATATAATTCGAAGTATGAATAAACAATAATTTCACTACCTTTGCGTCATAACAGTAAGCCGGTTTGTCGCTTGACCTTTCGGGGTTAAGAGGAAAGTCCGGGCAACGCAGAGCATCGTATTTCCTAACGGGAAGCTATCCGTGAGGGTAGAGTTAAGGTAACAGAAAATAACCGCCTTGCTTGCGGGTGAGGTAAGGGTGAAAAGGTGAGGTAAAAGCTCACCGGTCTGTACAGCAATGTATGGAGCCGTACTACTTGCGAGTTGCAAGACCATGTACACCGGCGTATGTAGGGCTGCTCGTCCGATGTCGGGGGGTAGGTCGCTCGAGCTTATCGGTGACGGTAAGCCTAGATAAATGACAGACGCCTCATTTATTGAGGTACAGAACCCGGCTTACAGGCTTACTGTTTTCCTTTATTTCACAACAAATCTATTCTCCGGTCTTTTATCCAATACGCAATGATAGAGAAAATATCGAATTTTATAAAAAAAGTTATTCACTTTCTGACATATGATATTTGGCGTTTTACGCGCGACGAACTATCGGCAAAACGAATGACTTTATATGACATACTTAAATCCTTTATACTTGTATTCCGCAATATAGACAGGACAGAACTCAACACTCGCGCGGCAGCCTTAACATATAAAAACCTGTTATCCATAGTCCCTATTCTGGCCGTCTTGTTTGCCATAGCCAGAGGATTTGGATTACAGGACGAAGTACAACGAGAACTAGTAAAATATTTTGAAGGACAAGCCGATCTAATCAATCGGGCGATGACTTTTATAGATAATTCCTTACAATATGCGCATGGGGGAGTCTTTTTAGGTATAGGTGTTGTTATATTGCTTTATACCGTAGTCAATCTGTTATCCTCTATCGAAGATAACTTCAATTTGATATGGAATATCAAAAATGGGAGAACGTATTACAGGCAATTTACCGATTACCTCGCCTTGATTGTTATTGCGCCGGTTTTTCTAATATGCAATGCCGGTTTTTCTATCTTATTGAGCAATACAGCCAATATGGAACTTATAGGGTATATGGTAAGACCGATAATAAAGATCGCGCCATTTCTTATTACAATATTCCTTTTCACGTTTTTATACATCTATATTCCGAATACGAAAGTTCGGTTTATGCCCGCATTCATAGCCGGAACTTTCTCAGGAACTGTGTTCCAGATCTTTCAGATGTTGTATATTGGAGGTCAAATATGGATATCAAAATATAATGCTATTTACGGTAGTTTCGCAGCTTTACCCCTATTGATGTTGTGGTTACAATTATCATGGTTTATTCTGCTTTTCGGCGTTCAACTGTCATACGCCTATCAGAATGTAGCTAAATTTAGCTTCGAGCAAGAAACTAAAAATATAAGTCGTCGTTTCAAAGATTTCGTATTGCTGGCAATTTTAAGTCTTATTGTCAATCGATTTGAAAAAGGCGAAAAACCATACACCGCTGACGAAATTTCTATGATACACAGAATCCCGACTAAATTGACAAGCGAATCTATATATTACCTATTAGAATTAGGCGTAATAGTCGAAACGCCAACAATAGATTTACTCGTACCGGCTTATGTGCCTGCGATTGATATAAATAAGCTTACGGTCGGCTACCTGTTAAATAGAATAAATTCGCATGGATCTGAAGATTTCAAGATAGATATTGACGTAGAGTTTAATCGTGAATGGCAACGTATCCTTGATATAGAAGAACAGTTGATATGTGAGGAAAACGATATATTAATAAAAGATTTATAGTCTCATTTTAGCTTTAAATATCAGCGCTTAAAGTTTGTAATTATCGAAATATTTTATAATTTTGCATCCGCTTTACGTAATCTCTGACGGGAAAATCCTGTGAATATTACGTGTTGATAATTAATAATAAGGCATTTATAGTCATGGATTTTATAAAAATTGCAGAAGAAGCATTTGCTACAGGAAAAGAGTTTCCAAAATTTAAAAGTGGTGATACAATTACTGTCGCATATCGTATCAAAGAAGGTAACAAGGAACGCGTACAGCAATATCGCGGCGTTGTAATCAAAATTGCAGGTCACGGAGACAAAAAACGCTTTACAGTACGCAAAATGTCTGATAATATCGGAGTTGAAAGAATTTTTCCTATCGAATCTCCATTTATCGATAGTATTGAAGTGAATAAAATTGGTAAAGTACGTCGCGCTAAATTATACTATCTACGTGCGCTTACCGGTAAAAAAGCTCGTATCAAAGAAAAAAGAGCCGCATCATTGAAAGCGTAATCCTTTTAATAATTGAAAATATATATAGCCTGTTGAAAAACAGGCTTTTTTATTTTATAATTTTTATATTTGTATTAAATCAAAATAGCATTGATCATGAGTAATAGAATAACATCATTATTTGGAATAAAATACCCTATAATATCAGGAGGAATGGTTTGGTGTAGCGGTTGGGAACTCGCTTCGGCTGTAAGCAATGCCGGTGGATTAGGTTTGATCGGCGCAGGTTCGATGCATCCTGACAACCTGCGACAACATATCAGAAAGTGCAAATCGGCTACTGATAAACCCTTTGGCGTAAATGTACCGCTGATGTATCCCAATGTGGAAGAAATTATTGATATTATAATTGAAGAAGGCGTGAAAGTGGTATTTACGTCGGCAGGCAATCCTAAAACCTGGACAAAGAAATTGAAAGAACATGGTATTAAAATCGCACATGTAGTTTCAAGTTCTAAATTCGCTTTAAAATGTCAGGAAGCCGGTGTCGATGCAGTTGTTGCGGAAGGCTTTGAAGCCGGAGGACATAACGGACGCGAAGAAACGACTACTATGGTATTGATTCCTCAGGTAAGCAAAAGTTTAACATTGCCTTTGATTGCAGCCGGCGGAATAGGCACAGGGAGCGGAATGTTGGCGGCTATGGCTTTAGGAGCAGAAGGAGTTCAGATAGGCACGCGTTTTGCATTGACGGAAGAAAGCTCTGCGTCGGATGAATTCAAAAAAATGTGCCTTGAATTAAAAGAAGGCGATACGCTTCTTTCTCTTAAAAAAGTAAGTCCGACACGTTTGGTAAAAAATGAATTTTATAAAAAAGTACAGGAAGCCGAGGATAGAGGCGCTTCCAATGAAGAACTTCGTGAATTATTGGGTCGGGGACGTTCCAAGAAAGGGATATTTGAGGGTGATCTTGTCGATGGAGAATTAGAAATCGGACAGATTAGCTCATTGATAGAAGATTTACCTACCGCAGCCAAAGTAATTGAAAATATTATTGACGAATTCAATCACCAATTAGAAAAATTCAAGAATATCCCACAATTTTGATAAAAATAATTATGCGTCATATCCATTGTCTGTTTATTGGAATAATCGCGCTTATTTGCTTTGTCTCTTGCAAAGAGAAAAAGCAAGTATATGATTTGAAACAAATCCAAGAAGTTGGAGAATTGAGAGTAGTCACATTAAGTACATCAACTTCATATTTTATTTATAAAGAAGATACGATGGGATATGATTATGAAATGGCTCGAAATTTTTGTGATTCTTTAGGCGTCGATCTTAATATTATAGTTGCGGAAAACTATGAAAGGATGTTGAAAATGCTGTACTCCGGTGAAGCAGATTTGATAGCTTATCCGATAATGGTTTCTAATGAAATGAAAGATTCGCTTATTTTTTCGGGACCGGAACAGATATCTCGTCAAGTATTGGTACAACGAGCAAATAAAGGAGATACGCTTTTGACAGATCAATCCGAATTGGTCGGAAAAGATGTATATACATTGAAAAATTCTAAATATTACCAGCGGTTAGAAAATTTTAATCAGGAGATTGGAGGCGGTATCAATATAATAAGTATAGATACGGATACTATCACAGAAGAAGATCTGATAGGGATGGTTTCGGAAGGACGTATAAAGTATACGGTGAGTGACGAAATATTGGCAAAGGTAAATAAAACATATCATAATAATATTAATATTTCATTGCCAATGAGTTTCGATCAACGTTCGTCTTGGGCAGTCAGCGTTCGGACACCCCAATTGGCGAAAGCTTTGAATAGATGGGTGAGTAAATATGATCGAACGCCAACATACCAGACGGTTACGAAAAAATATTTTGAAGTTAGCAAACAACCCTTATCAGCTTATTATGAAATACCGAAAGGTTTGCCAAAAGGAGCGATTTCTCCTTATGACTCTCTTTTCGTGAAACATGCTCGCGGGACTAATTATGACTGGCATTTACTGGCGGCGATATCTTACAACGAATCCCGATTCAAAAATAATTTGACTTCTTGGGCCGGCGCTGCCGGTATTATGGGATTGATGCCGCGTACCGCCCGTTCGTTGGGACTTACGGACGAGGAACGTATGGATCCCGATAAAAGTATTGGCGCAGCGGTTGTTCTTCTGGATCGGTTAAATGTGATCTTTAAGAAAATAGATGATAAAGAAGAACGTCTTAAATTTATTTTGGCAGCATATAATGGCGGAGATGGACATATCAGAGACGCGCAACGGTTAGCCAGTAAATATGGCGCAAATCCCGATATTTGGTATGATAATGTCAGAACATATGTCCTGTTGAAAAGTAACCCTGAATATTATAATGATCCGGTTTGTAAAAATGGGTATTTCAGAGGTACTGAAACTACAAAATATGTTGATGATGTTTTAGTTGCCGAGAAGAGATTTAAGGCCGGTAAATAAATTTCCATATATTTAAGATGAAGAAAAGACGCTAACTATTTATATATTATCAGGTTATTTAATGAATAGCCAATTGAGTAATGATGACGCCGCATAGTATATTTTAGTTTTCTTACTTTGTTAAGATCTTCATAGCATGTACAATGATATGATTTTCATCGTTAAAATTATATTAGATTTATAGAAGTATTTGTATTATTCCTAACGCAAAACATAGTATAATTGACCCAAATGACAATTGTTTTATATTGATCTGTGCCGATTCCGATTCTTTTTGGATTTGTTTATAAACATAATAATAGCATAAATATGCTATACTTTTAAATATGATTTTCCCTGCGATTTGTAAATCAGATTCAGGTATGATAAAATATTTGCGGCTTTTTCGGAATCGTAAAAAATGATGTTGAGGTACATATTTTGCAAACGGGATATTACTGAATGGTATCTTTGTTAGAGATAAAATGAAATATCTTATCTTACAAAATTAATTATTGTACTATTAGTCATCCATCTCTTGTTCAAACTCTTGTATCTCTGATATTGAATCTTGTAAACGTTTAATGTTTCTTATGTATAAGAACTTATACGCCAAGCCGCCAATGACGGCAAGGAATAAAAACGCGCTTAACAGCCAAAGAATAATGGTAGATGTTTCTACTTGATCCGTATTAATATGATTTTTTTTTGCAAAATTGACTATGAGAGTTCTAAAAACAAATAGTAAACAGCAGACGATACCCCATATCATTCCAATGAAAAATTCAATAGACAGATATTTTTTATACATTGTAATTTTCTTTGATACATTCAGAATATTCATAGCGGCTAAATCTATTTTTTTCAAGAATTTATATTTATAGATTTGCCAGATAAGCATGAACGGCACTGATGTAAGATATAAAATCACAAGCGCGGTATCATCGAACAGAAGGGATAACGGCAAGAGTATAATAGCGAGAAATATGCCCAATTTCTCATAGTTCAACAAACTATTATAGGCGCT
>CALYRA010000059.1 GCA_945292135.1 uncultured Dysgonomonas sp. | reverse complement strand
GTACGGATATAAAAACAATAGATAAAGAATGAAGCATAAAATTGTACGAGCTACTTTATTACTAAGCGTCGGAATTTTGTCCTTTTCATGTTCAACAAAACCGGATAATACGGATATCAGGGACACAATAAAGCCTGACTTCGTGAAAACAGTGAAAACGATTGAAGTTAAATCGAGTAATCAGGAAGAAGAATTGACGCTTACGGGAAAAGTGGAATATGATCCCGACAAAGTTATCAATTACGTATCATTGATAAATGGCACTGTTGTTAAAACATATTTTTCGCTCGGAGATAAAATACAAAAAGGACAAACCTTACTTGATGTGCGCAGCGCTGACCTCAATTCGATGCAAGCCGAATATACGTCTTCAGAAGCTGAATTGTCAATAGCAAAACGAGATTATCAGTCAGCTAAGGAATTATACGATGACAATATGTTATCCGAAAAAGAATTAATAGAGGCTGAATCGAAATTGAAACAAGCAAAAGCAGCTTACAATAAAGCCAAAAATGATATATCAATATTCAGCACTGGAAAGGGCAATGGAATATTTTCGATCAAAGCTCCTATGAGTGGATATATTGTTGAAAAACGTGTCGCGGCAGGAAGTACAATTTCAACGGATAGCGAACCTCTGTTTGTCATCGCAGATCTATCGACAGTCTGGGTAGTTGCTAATGTTTACGCCGGCGACCTCGCTTTTGTTAAAGAAGGAATGGACGTTAAAATCAGTACCCTTTCTTATAAAGACGAAATTTTCGAAGGTAAAATAAACAATATTTCCCAAGTTTTTGATTCGGATGAAAAAGTATTAAAAGCCAGAATAAAGATGAACAATGCCGATTTGAAACTCAAGCCGGAGATGTCGACAGTTATTAAATTAAAAGATAGGACTTTGCATAAAACGCTATCGATCCCATCAAATGCTCTGATATTTGATAACAATAAATACTTTGTAGTTGTTGAAGATACATTGGCTCAATATTCCGTAAGAGAAGTAAAAGTACAAGGGCATAATGCTGATATAACATACGTATCGTCCGGTGTAAATGAAGGCGAAAAAGTAGTAGTCGAAAATCAGTTACTAATATATTCAGGTAAAAAGGAGGATTAAAGGATGCATAAAATTGTTGAAAGAATCATAGCTTTTTCGCTCAATAATCACATACTTGTATTATTCCTTACCGGAATACTTTTTATCGCCGGTATTATTTGTTATATATATACGCCTATCGAGGCTTATCCTGATGTTACAAATACCCGCGTAAGGATCATTACGCAATGGCCGGGAAGAAGCGCTGAAGAAGTGGAAAAATTCGTCACGTTACCGATTATGAAGGAAATGAACACGATACCTCGTAAAGCGGATATCCGTTCTACTTCTTTGTTCGGGTTATCCGTTGTCAATATAATATTTGAAGATGGCGTAGACGATTTTTACGCTCAACAATATGCTTCAAATCGGATGCAAAGCGTTGATTTACCTGACGGAACCGATTCTTCTATCGAACCTCCTTCTGGCGCAACCGGTGAAATTTTCCGTTATGTACTGAAAAGCGATCTGCCTATCCGTGAGGTCACCGCAATAAATGAATGGGTTGTTGAACGCGAGTTATTGGCAGTACCGGGCGTGGCGAGTATATCTAGTTTTGGAGGAGAAGAAAAAATATATGAAATAAAAGTAAATCCGGCTGAACTGAAAAATTATGATTTATCTCCTTTGGAAGTATACGAAGCCGTATCACGAAGCAATATTAATGTCGGAGGAGATATTATACAAAAAGGAAGTCAATCATTCGTAGTGAGGGGAATCGGCCTGCTCGAAAGCGTAGAAGACATTGAAAACTTATTAATTGAAGTAAAGGGAAGCGCTCCGATACGCGTCAAACAGGTAGCGACAGTTTCGGTCTCATCCAAACCTCGTTTAGGACAAGTCGGTCTCAACGAAAATGATGATGTCGTACAAGGAATCGTCATTATGCTTCGTGGAGAGAATCCCGGGGAGGTTATAAAAAAATTAAAAGATAAAATCGAAGAGCTGAATGATCGCATACTTCCAGATAATGTAAAGGTTGAACCTTTCTTAGATCGCACAACCTTAGTGGACGCAACAGTTCATACCGTGATGCGAAATTTAGTCGAAGGCATATTATTAGTTTCAATAGTAGTTTTTATTTTTCTTTTCAACTGGCGAACCACTTTGATCGTTGCGACAGTTATACCCCTGTCGTTCCTTTTCGCCATTATAATGCTTCATATTCAAGGTCTGCCGGCCAATTTAATTTCGATGGGAGCATTGGATTTCGGACTTTTGCTCGAAGGAACACTGGTCATCGTTGAAATCGTATATGTAGAAATGGAAAAGAGATCGCATTCTCTGCAGGACAGGTTCACCAAAATAGTTAAAGGTGGTATAATCAAAAAAAGCGCGGCCAGTGTGGCTACTCATATATTCTTCGCGCAGATAATCCTAATCATAGCGTTATTCCCGATCTTCTCTTTCCAAAAAGTTGAAGGCAAAATGTTCTCTCCTTTAGCATTTACTTTAGGTTATGCTCTTATCGGATCGCTTATTCTGGCGCTTACATACGTCCCTGTAATGTGTAAGATACTATTAAATAAACCGTTAAAAGAAAAGACTACCAAAATAGCGCGTTTTTTGACAACGAATTTATACAAGTTATATCAAATCGCATCACGATACAGAAAAGGTACTATCGCTACATTTATTATCATATTGGTTATTTGTATAACACGCTTTTGCTTTTGGGGTACGGAATTTATTCCAAATATGAATGAAGGCGCAATATATATCAGGGCAACATTGCCCAACAGCGTAAATCTTGACGAATCGGTAAGAATCACTAAGGAAATGAAGAAAAAACTTCGGAACTTTGATGAAATTGAATTTGTCTTATCTCAAACGGGACGACCGAACGACGGTACGGATGCCACAGGATTTTTTAATATTGAGTTTCACGCGCAATTGAAGCCTGAAAACAAGTGGAAACGTAAAATCAAAAAAGATGATTTAATAAACGAGATCAAAGACTCTTTGGATATTTATCCGGGCGTTATTTTCGGATTTAGCCAGCCGATACAAGACAATGTTGAAGAATATGTAGCCGGCGTAAAAAGTTCGCTGGTCATTAAAATATTCGGAAATGATCTCCATCAATTAGAAGATCTTGCGGATCAAACGGCTTCAGCCATCAAAACAGTGAAAGGTATAGAGGACGTTAATGTCTTTCGCAGCATTGGACTCCCCGAACTACAAATCAAACTCGAAGAATCACAAATGGCTCGTTATGCCGTATCAATGGCTGACGCGCAAGCTGTTGTCGAAATGGCAATCGGCGGAAAAGCCGCTACCAAATTTTATGAGGGTGAGCGGACTTTCGATGTGCAGATTCGTTTTCAAAAGGATTTTCGGGATGATGAAGATAAAATAGGAAATATATTGATACCTACAATGGATGGGAAGCACGTACCTTTGAAAGAAATTGCCGAAATCTCGTTTATTACGGGTCCTACATTTATTTACAGAGATGGAAGCGACCGTTATGTAGGTGTCGGGTTCAGTATTCGTAACCGTGATTTAGGATCTACAATTGCTGAAGCGCAAAAAATCGTTTCGGAAAAGGTACAACTGAAGAAAGAAAATAAAATGACATGGGCGGGTGAATTTGAAAGTCAACAGCGGGCGACAAAAAGGTTGGCCGTAATTGTGCCGGCTGTACTCCTCATCATCCTATTTCTATTATACATCAACTTCGGAACTGTAAAAGATACGCTAATTGCGGCTAGCGCTATGCCTTATGCGATTATCGGGGGTTTCCTTTCGTTATGGATCACAAATACTGTTTTTGGAATTTCGGCAGGTATCGGATTTATTATTCTGTTCGGGATAGTATCTATCGACAGTATTTTGTTGATAGCTAATATGAAAAATCGAATGCAACGAACTCATAATCTTCGCATAGCTATTGATGACGCCGTAAATGCCCGGGTACGTCCCGTACTGATGATTGCTTGTATGGGTTCGATGGGATTACTTCCCGCCGCCCTATCGTCGGGTATGGGATCAGAAGTACAAAAACCATTGGCTATTATGATTGTAGGAGGTATTATAGTCTGTATGATACTATCATTTACCGTATTACCTCAAGTATTCTATTTTGCTTATCGAAAGGATAAAAGATTGAATAATAATAAATAAATTCATTACTTTTATTGTTATAAACAATAAGTAGATCAATATGGATATATTGTTGGTAGAAGATAACAAGCGTATTAGTGAATTTGTCGTTAAAGGATTGGAGGAATGCGGTTTCTTCGTTTCTTTAGCTGAAAATGGAACTGATGCCCGCAGTTTTATTTCTCAAAAAAACTGGAATATAATATTATTAGATATTATGTTGCCTGATATTGATGGAATCGAATTACTTCAATTTATTCGTTACAAAAAAATAAATACTCCTATACTTGTTTTAAGCGCATTGGGTGAACCCGACGACAAAGTTAAAGCTCTGGATTATGGCGCTGATGATTATCTTTCCAAACCATTTCATTTCAAGGAATTAATCGCCCGGATAAATGCTCTGACCCGCCGCGCAAAATTAGATTACAGTGTCTCCGGCAACATATTGCAATGCGACGACCTTATTCTTAATCCGGATCAGCATAAAGTGGAACGTTCGGGAAAAGAGATTAATTTGACATTACAGGAGTTTAAATTGCTCAAATTGTTGATGGAGAACAAAAACAAAGTAATTCCACGTACACAGATATTAGATACGGTTTGGGGGATAAATTATGATTCCAACACGAATGTCGTGGATGTTTATATTTCGTATCTGCGCAACAAAATAGATACTGATACAAGCCACAAATTGATTGCGACAGTAAAGGGTATCGGATATATAATACGTACTAAAGAATAACAATTGATGAAAGTACAAACACGACTATATTTGACAAATACGTTAATATTCAGTATAATATTTATCACTATGATGTTGATTATAGTTGGACTTTATTACCATAATTCCAAGCAATCAACTTATAATATATTAAAAAAGACATCTTATCTGACAGCTTTATTTTATTTGAAAGAAGATGAAATGAATAAAGCGGAGTTTGCCAAAATAAAAAAACAGTTTGAAGAAGAAGCTTCCAACCAATTTTATCAATTTTATAATGATAAAAATATAGTTGAATTCGGCATCAAAACTCCTGCAATCAAAGATGATATTATCAATAAAATCAGATCAGTGGGGAATCTGGCGTTTGAAGATAACGGCTTTTATTGCTATGGTATATATTACGAGGATAATCAAGGCAATTTTGTAGTTGTCGCTAAAGAGAAAACAGATATCCTTTTCCAAAAAATACAATCCCTGATAATAATTGTATGTATAGCCTTACTGATAAGTATTTTATTAGCATTTATTTTAAGCCGTTGGATAGCTAAAAAAGCTTACGAGCCTTTTAGTAAAACAATCAGGCAGGTAAATAATATAACAACTGAAAACCTCAACGTACAGATTGAATCTCCACAAACGAAAGACGAACTTGATGATCTGATAAACACTTTTAATAACCTATTATCTCGTATATCAGAAACATTTGTTATCCAGCAAAATTTTGTCAAATATGTTTCTCACGAGTTTAAAACACCCTTAGCGGCTATGCTTGGGAATCTGGAAGTTTTTTCTCTCAAAGATCGTTCGCCCGAAGAATACCAACAAGTCTCCAATAAACTAATCATACAGATACATCAATTAGAAGATATACTCAATACTTTAATGATTATTTCGGATCTAAGGGTAATTACCGACGCTGATACTTCCTTCCGAATTGATGAACTTACTTGGCAGATTATCGAAAAAATATCAAAATCATATCCAAATTCGAAGATTTTGGTAAATATCAATATTACCCCGAACAAGGTACATTTGTTATCAATAAACGCCGACTCAACTCAAATACTTATTGCGCTATATAATATAATAGAAAACGCCGTAAAATATTCAATCGGCAAAACCGTAGATATAGGCATTTCGGAAGAGAATGGAAAACTAAGCGTTACGATAACCGATAAAGGAATAGGAATACCTTTGGAACAATTAAAAGATATATCAAAACCATTTTATCGCGCCAATAATACAAATATAATTCAGGGTAGCGGCATCGGTTTATCTATTGCCTTACGCATACTTGAGAAGAACGATATTAATTATCAAATAACTTCTGAAGTTAATCAAGGGACAAAGGTTACTCTTATATTTTAAATTGGGTTAGAATTTCATCTATAATCGGTTTCCCTTACAAACATTGTTTTAAAATATTCAGATTAAAAATGGCAAAATTTAAACTACGAAATAAATGAAAGTTGCTACAATATAATTTTAGGGGTCGTAGTTATTTTAATATGGCATTCTTTTAAGTAATGTTATTTTTAACCCCTTTGCTTTGTAAATTCATTAATGATGGTATGCAAAAAGAGATAAGTCCCAGACAAGAAATAACTGCTCCAGATATAACAAAACTTGTAGATATTCCTATATTTTCAGCTATAAAGCCTGTCCCTGATAATCCTATTATTGATGGCAAAATCGCAATGCTACCATAAAGAGAAAATACTCGACCAAGCTTCTCCGAACCTATTCTTTCTTGAATAAGCGCTGTAAAACAAGCATAAAATATTGAAGAAGACAGACCATCTAATCCGGTAAGTACTATAAAAGTATTATAACCATTATTGTTAAGTAGTCCGGAAATTACAATCGTAAAACCTGAAAATATATACATTATATTAATTACTAAAACTTTATTAAAGGGCTTCTTATATATTCCCATCAATACTCCCCCAACCAACATTCCTATTCCCCATGCTGTTTCTACAAATCCGACCTGCAACGGAGTGCCATTAAATTGCTTCAAGGTTATTATAGGAAACATAGCGCTTATATGC
>CALYRA010000058.1 GCA_945292135.1 uncultured Dysgonomonas sp. | reverse complement strand
ACAGTCGTGACCCCGGAGATATTTGTGCTTATTTTGTTACCGATTAAGCCAATATCGAAAATATGGTAACTCATTTAGTACCTCAGTTTTTTGGTGCGGTGACTATGCCTTTGGTTTTAATTTGCGGACTCTTCTTCTTTAATTGGAAATTAGCTTTAATCGCAGCGCTTGTTATTCCCTTTGCTTTACCATTCAGCCGCCTTACAAAATGGTTGATGAAAAAAATCGGAACAAAACATCTGAAAGTTAAGGTTACGGCAGCATCCCGAATGATCGAATATATACAAGGTATAAAGCTGATAAAAGCTTTTAATCTGGGCGGCACAAAATTTGAACGATTAGAAAAATCATTCCGAGACCTGAAAGATTTGAGTATTAGAGTAGAAGCTGTTCCGGGTCCAATAATAATTTTATCATCAGCCATACTTAATTCAGGTATGGTATTGATTATACTTGTGGGATTTTCAATGCTTTTAAATTTAGAAGTTTCACTTCCCGTATATGTCATGTTTCTTGTGCTTGGCGTTCATATTTATCAGCCTTTGATGCATTCGTTGATGTTTATGGGCGAAATGAATTATATGCAATTGGGTGTTGAACGTGTAGAACAATTAAGAAATACGCCATTATTGTCTGAGGGAGAAGGAAATGAAAAATTTGAAGATTATAATATTGAATTTCGGAATGCCATTTTCAGCTATAATAACACACATGTTATTGATGGACTGAATATAACTATTCCGGCAAAAAAACTTACGGCTTTGGTTGGTCCGTCAGGTTCGGGAAAAACGACTATAACTCGATTGATTGCGCGATTTTGGGATTTAGACAGCGGCGAAATTATGATAGGAGGTAAAAGTATAAAATCTTATCAAGTTGATTCTTTGTTGTCAAATATAGCCATTGTATTTCAAGATGTTTATTTGTTTAATGATACTATTTATAATAATATACGTATCGGGAAGGAAAATGCGACTATGGACGAAATTGTATCGGCGGCTAAAGCGGCTCAATGCCACGATTTCATAGAAGCTATGACAAATAAATATGATACGGTTATAGGTGAAGGCGGGAGTACCCTGTCGGGAGGAGAGAAGCAACGAATTTCTATCGCAAGAGCTATTCTCAAAAATGCTCCAATTATATTACTGGATGAGGCTACAGCTTCTTTAGACCCTGAAAATGAATTGCATATTCAACAGGCTATCAATGATCTTATCCAAAATAAAACGGTAGTAGTGATAGCCCACAGGCTCAATACTATACGACAAGCTGATAATATTATCGTATTGGATAAAGGACATGTTGTTGAACAAGGAAAACATGAAAATTTACTTTCTCAAAAAGGTTTATATTATTCTATGTGGGAAGAACAACAACGTGTAAAAGGTTGGAAATTTTAAGTAATAACTACTATTCAGTATAAATTTGGGTCTGATTTAATTTACATTTAAGATTGTTCGTTATCTTATAATAATTGTGTTTAATGAAGAAGTTTAAAGTAAAAATCTTTCATATCTATTATTTATAAAAATTAGAATAAAAAATAAAATAAGGTATCCCGTTAAAGGAATACCTTATTTTAATATATCGAATAGGTATAACTTAATCAATATCTGTTGTTGTAACCGCCTCTATTAAAGCCGTTTCTGTTATTGCTGCCTCCATAAGAGTTGCTGCTTCTTTCCTGACGTGGTCTTGCTTCTGAAACTGAGATAGTTCTGCCGTCATATTCGGCTCCATTCAAGTCAGCGATTGCTTTGTTTGCTTCTTCATTGTTTTCCATTTCAACAAATCCGTAGCCTTTGGAACGGTTGGTGTTGCGATCCATAATAACCTTAGCTGAGGTAATAGTACCATACTCTTCGAAAATAGTGCTTAAATCGGCATCGTTAACATCATAACTCAAACCTGCGATAAAAATGTTCATTGTAAAAAAAATTAAATATTAAATAATCAGATGAGAATTATGTCAAAAATGCACTTTAAACTAAAATCCAAAGACTTAAAGGATAAGGAAAAAATTTGGAATAAAAACTCAAATATCTACTGCAAAGATATCGTTATTTATTTATAAGCAGCTATATTTTTTTAATTAAATGCAGTAAAAAAGTTAATACGTTGTGGTATAGTTTATTATAATAAAGAAAATAATATTAGGTTTTAAATTCGCTCATAATGAAATAGATAAAAGCTTATTTGCAAATTCTTTATATGGGATATTACCGGAATATTTTTTTCAATTGACATTCAAGTCATAATGAATATCTTCTAATTTTTCGTCAATATAGTAATATAAACCAAGAAGGATGCTCATTAAAAGCATCCTTCTTGGTTTATGATAAAAATTAGGAGTTAAAAAATAATTTGGAAACGAGTTTGAAATGAATTCAGGGTTTGGTTCTCGATATCAGCTCTGTTAGTTACATGCGTATACGAGTATCTGAATCTCCATATCATATACTTATTTATGTAATAGTTGAAACTTACCGCTACATCATTTAATCGCCCTCCAAATATTTGAGCTTTTTTATCTGACATATCTGTATAGTTGTATGCGAGTACTGCTTCGAGCGAACCTGCTCCGGGAGTAGCGATACCGGACGATGAATTAGAATATTTATAATTTCCTCCTTTGACCAATCCTCTCAAAATACCGTATGCGCCACTGGCTTTGTAATTTTTAAAATCATTGTCTCTATTTACCGTCAAATAGTAATACTGAGACTCCAACGCTACGGGACCATAAGCAGCCAATACTTCGGGGCTAAATTTATACAAACGTTTTGCATCCGTAATAGATGCTTCCAAAGCTTTTACTTTAGCTATTCGGGTTGGAAAATTTGCTCCTAATACAAAGCTTTTGTGATTCAGTTTTTCATCCGCATTATATCTTGGAGATTCGTAAGCTCCGGATATACCCAGATGAAAAATAGCTCCGTTATTTCGCAAAGGACGGTAAACTAACCGCGTCATAGCTCCATAACCTTGTTCGCCCATCTCATCTGATGATTTTTTCATAGCTTCGCTTTCGACATGCACGCTCGCCGCCGCATAGAAGTCGTCTTTGTCGTGAATGTACATTGCTCCTAATAACCGCGAGTTGAAAAATGCCTCATTACTTGCAGGTTCTTCCATAGTTATCTTCATTGAAGAACTTGTAGAACTTTGTAAGCCAAATTCGTGAACAAAATAACCTACGCGGATTAGAGACGAAGACGATAATTCTCTTTCGAGAAAAACATCTTTCAAAGAAAGCTTTCCATAAGAGTAACCAATATCAAATTTAGCTTTAAATTTTTCATACGACGCTTTTGCTCCCAGTCTGATATCAGGGACAGCAACTCCGTCAACAAATTTGTCGTTTTTAGAGTCAAATATACCTCCATCCATCAGTATTCTTCCCGAAGGTGATACTTTCAATTCATTTTGAGCTTTAGTTAAAGATGGAAATAAAAGAGTCAATCCAAAAACTCCTGATAATATATATTTTTTCATAATATTATAGGTTTGGGGGATTAAAATTTTGTCTGTTATTTTCTTTCGCTTTGTTTTACTTTACCTGCTTTTTGCAACTTGGCAAATTCATCTTTCGCCTTTTTGAGTTGCGCCATAAACGCATCATTTGCGTGTAATCTTGCTACAACGCCGCTGGCTACTATTCTGGCTGCGTCAACATCGCTTTGGAAATGATATCCGCAAATAACGCGACTTTGTCCCATTTCGTATCCACGCTTCAATATTTCATTTTGTCTGTCTACGTTTATTTCTGCCAATACAAGAGCTGTAGCCCAACCTATCGCTGTGTGTCCTGATGGGTATGAGCCATTTGTAGATAGTTCTTGTTGTTGTTCAGGGTTACAAGTTTCTTCTTTAAAGAATGCAAATGGACGGACACGCATGTAATAATCTTTTGCATGGCGGGTAGATAAGTCACCGGCGTCTTCACGCATATTTATAATTAATTTATGAATTTCAGGAGTAGTTTCTTTAGTTATCTCGATTCCAAAAGCTTCTGAAAATGCTCTGGGAACGCCATTACCATTTACCCGCGCATCTTGTACCGCTTGGTCTCCTCTTGGCGTATTTCTTTGCAATACTCCCCAATCGTATTGAGCCTTATCGTATAAAAATTGTATGCTGTTTGCTGCCGGAGGTGGAGGCAGTAATTCTAAGCTGTTGGCAACTTCTGATTCTTCGAGGTAATATAAATCAGGGTTGGTTCTTTTATCTTTAATTTTCTGTTCTTGCGCAAAAGTGGTTAATGTAACAAATGAACATAACAACAAGGCTAATGTAAATTTCTTTTTCATGATAATTCCAGTTTAATTTAAATTGTTTTTATTATTTATTTGATCAAATTGTATAATTATTAGCTATTTAAAGACGGTTTCTATTTAATATCTTCATAAGCTTTAATCGCTTTTTCGAATCTGTCCATAACGTCTTGAGAATTGTATAATCCAAATTCGTTAGCTACCAATCCTGAAATTTTCATTGGATGGCTTGCCGGAGGATTATTTAAAGTTAGCGGTGTCAGATTCCTTAATTGATCCGTAGTTTGATAGATAAGATTGATATTGATAAACTCTTGTTTAGTTTTCTTGTCAATCCATTTTTCAAATACGAGTTTACTTCCAATTGGAGTTTGTTTTTCAATAGTATTTGGTAGTGAATATTTTTCAAATTGTAAAGCGTTTACTACGGAACAAATGTTAGAATCGTGACCTACAAGGAATGTAAATTTTCGAACATCGGACTTTAGCTCATCTTTTATATACATCAATAGTGGATGCGCCACATTTACTGCTACTATTGGCGCTGAAAATAAGACGTCTCCATACACGTCTTTAATTTTTGATATATTTTCCCAATCGTTAGTTGTCAATGTATTTCCGAAAGCGGCTTCTTTATCGTCGCTGACTTCGAAATATTGCAGGATAAGCGCGTCTGCTATACGGTTAGCTAATTTGAGAGAGCCTGTCATATTAGGCTCCTCACCCTTTTTAAACACTAATTGCGTATTATAATCATCCAGTAAGCAGGTTTTATCTTCTTTGCAAGCCGGAGAGTTTTTCATGTCTGTTATTTTTTCAATTAAATCATAAGATGTCTTCAAAGATTCATTGATTCCGACTATTCCTTTCTTTCCACCCATCAAACTTATTTCTTTCAAAGCCTGATTTTTAAAACTCTCGCTCACTTTTGTTAAACAGGGAAAGAATACCGGATCCATTTTGCTTGGGGCGAAGCGGTGATATACGGGCATATTGCAGGTTGGGAAAAATCCTGTTTTGAAGTATTCTGCTGTTGCAATAGTACGTTGCATACTATTGGCGTAGATATTTACTTCATCGGCATTGGGGCAATAACCTTCTTCGAATAATTTTTCTTCTTCGAGCCATTTTCTGAAGTATTGTCCCATCATTGTTTCCAATACTCCTCCTTTCAATGTTAGTTCACTAGATTTTGCAGTCCAATCAGTCCACTGATGCGTTGTGATTTTGCTAAGTATACTATTATTTCCGGATAATGGCGCTCTGATGTTATGTCTGCTCAATACGACTACTTCTTTTAATTCATAAGTATCTTTGAAAGCTTTTGACTTTGAGGCTTGCGCTGAAATAAATTCAGGACTGATAACCGTTGATAAGAAGATTAAAGTGATAATCGAAACTATATTCACTCTTCTGCTTGCAATAAATTGCATCAAAATTCTTTTTGTTTTCATGGTTAAAATATTAGGTTGTTTAGAAAATAATTGAACTATATAATATCAGATTCTATAGGTTCTGAAACACGGCTTAAAACTACATGTTTGTTGTTCTGAAAAATAGTTGTCATCTTTTATTTAATCTTTCAGAAGAAAACAACTTGTTGCAACTTTTGTGTGTAATATATTTGTAGTCAGGTGTTTGTTGAAAATGTTAGCGTAAAGCTAGAACGGGATTAATAACAAAGCTTTGCATTAAATGCTATGAAACATTTTTCGATTGAAATGTGGATAAATAGAAAATCGTTATTTTAATTTAGCATTTTGTGGACGAGATATACAAATACAGAAGTATTATTATTGGAATTTAGTTCTGTTCGGAGTATCGATTCATTTACTCTGATCCGATCATTTATAAGGCGACTTATTACAGGGTTGAGATTGCCAAATATTCCAAGCATTCCCGAAATTAGGCTTCTTTTAATCTTCATGTCTGCTAATAATAGGGCTAAAACTTTGGCGTGTTGACCCTCTATATTGGTTAATTTCAGAATATCGGCTACAATATATTTATCTTTATCTGAAAGATGATTATACAACATATTAATATGTTCATTGATGGAGTGGGTAATAGCCTGTGTTTTGTCTATTATGAAAGAAGCCAACTCTTTATCGAATTTCTTATTTACTTGCTCATTATTCTCTTTGATAAGAAAATTATATTTTTCTTTATATTCAATAGTCAATTTCCTTATTTCATCAAGATTTTTTAATACAAGAAGATGGGATTCTATGTTTTTCAGACCTTTAAGGAGTATTACATTATCTTCTGGATATTGTGATAAGATTTTATCCAGTTGTTCTTGCAAAAAGTATAAGCCTTGGTCATGTCGAATTTTTTTGTCCAAATAATTTTTTATACTTTCTATATATGAATTTATTGTTTCGGTTGAAAGCGGACTGTTGACTTCCGTGATTTCTTTTTCTAACTGTTCGTATGAATCAATCAATTTGATAAGAGGCGTATGTTTATCATCATTGGATATAGAAACAAGTTTACTGTACAAATGTTTGTTGACCCCTTCTATCTCGATGCAGCCCGAAAATTTATCTATATTATGCCGGAGTGCCCCAAATAGTTTTGTTCTTTGTTGTAACCATAATTCATTGGTTCTGACCTGTTCTTTTATCAATTCTATATCATTCTGTTTTTGTACTTCATAACTCTTTTTGAGTAATGATGTTTTTTCGAACGATTCCGTTTGTGCTATTTGGTCTATTT
>CALYRA010000057.1 GCA_945292135.1 uncultured Dysgonomonas sp. | reverse complement strand
ACTTAACATAGAACTCGACACAAGTAATAAAAACAGTCGTTTATATTATATTAGCCGTAAATGTATTTTTGGGACAGATGCTAATCCTCGCATGAGCCGAACTGCAAAAATGAATATGATTATGCACGGCGACGGTCATGGAGGAGTGCATCATAACGATGGGTTGTTAAATGTAAATGGCATTTTTCAAAATCGTTTTGATGTTATTCTTACTAATCCCCCTTTTGGCTCACGTGTCGAAAAATCGCTATTAATAACCGAAGCCGATAAATATAAAGACGAAGCCCGTATTGCCAAATATAGAAAAGAATATGGCAAAGCATACGATGAGGCTATGAAACAAATAAATGACAATATAGGGAAGCCAATTTTAGACCTATTTAAGGTTGGAAAAATGAGTGCACTTACAGAAGTCCTATTTATTGAACGATGTTTAAACCTACTTAAACCGGGTGGAAGGTTAGGTATAGTTTTACCTGAAGGAGTATTGAATAATTCTAATTTGAATAAAGTACGTGAATTTGTAGAAGAAAAAGCCAAAATTGTGTTGATAACTTCTATCCCTCAAGATGTTTTCATTGCATCAGGAGCAACTGTAAAACCAAGCCTTCTATTTTTCAAAAAATTTACCAGAGAAGAAATAAAACAATGGGAGAAAGCAAAGGAAGAAGCCAAAGACGAGATTATTATAAAATACCATAATGATATTGCAATGCTTGAAAGTAATTTAGCTAAAGCACAGGAAGATAAAAAATTAAAAGATGAAATAAAGACAATAAAACAAAACCTTAAAACACTTCAAGACAAAATAAATGCTGAAACCAAAATTCGCACCAAGGAATTATTTGATTACCAGATACCGATTGCCGAGGTAGAGAAAGCCGGGATAAGTACAACAGGAGCAGAAATAGAGAATGAATTATTGCCTCTTGAAAAAGAATTTTCTGTTTATCGGCAGGGAAATTTATTATGGGAAAATATAGATTTGAAATACGTCTATGAATATGAAATGGGAAAGGTTTTGCGCAAAACTCTCTTGAACAACATTGTTATAGAAACGGTAGAACTTAAAGTAGCTTAAATTTGATGAAGACTAAAAACTATTTATCGACTGTTTCGTTTTTTCAACTTTTTTCATGGGACGTAAAAAGATATAAAACGCGTAATTTGAAGTCCGATTTTCCTTTAGTTCTTTTATCAGATGTACTAATCCATCAAAATAAAAAAATTAAATTAGATAAAGATAAAGAACATGCGATATTAGGTGTAAATAATAACATCGGAATATTTGATGCATATGTAGCAAAAGGAAGTGAAATAAATCAACCTTACAAAAAAATGCAAGAAGAATGGATTGCTTATAATCCATATAGAATAAATGTAGGGTCAATAGGAATCAAACTCAAAGAGCATAAAAATGAGTATATTAGTCCTGCATATGTGGTTTTTAGTTGTAAGGAAGATATTTCTCCATTTTATTTATTCTATTTATTTAAAACCAATAGGTTTAATTCTATTATCAGAGACAATACAACAGGTTCAGTTAGACAAAATCTCACATTTGATAATCTCTGTAATATAGCAATCCCTTTGCCATCCTTAGATGCCCAAAATAAAATAATTGAGTCGTACAACGAAAAGATAAAACTTGCTGAATATAGAGAAAAAAAGGCGAAAGAACTCGAAATAGAGATTGAGAATTACCTTTTTGATGAATTAGGATTAGAGAGAAACAAGAAAATTTCAGAAACTGAGTCTAAAATAGAT
This sequence comes from uncultured Dysgonomonas sp., assembly GCA_945292135.1. Lineage (GTDB taxonomy): Bacteria > Bacteroidota > Bacteroidia > Bacteroidales > Dysgonomonadaceae > Dysgonomonas. The sequence continues at coordinate 5,286 of CALYRA010000057.1, read as the reverse complement.
TTAATTAGCTTTACTCAGGTTGATAGATGGTCGTATTATTATTTAAAGAATTCGGCAAAGCTTTCTTTTTTGTATTCTGGAAAATATAAACCGGTAAAACTGAGAGATTTCGCAAATCATTTCCAATATGGTTTATCTGAGAAATCATCTAAAGAATCTATTGGTACGCCCTTTATAAGGATGAATAATATTGTAAATTCTGATTTAATAATAAATGATTTGAAGTATGTTTCTTTACAAAAAGAGGTAGTCGAAAAATATACACTTAATAAGGAAGACTTGCTATTTAATAGAACAAATAGTAAAGAATTAGTAGGAAAAACCGCTGTCTTTGATAAAGATGGGACGTACGTTTTCGCTTCTTATATAATCAGAGTTGGGATAAATAAAGATATTGCAAATGTATTTTTTATAAACTTTCTATTCAATTCCGCTATTTTGCAGGTACAAAAAGATTTAGTGAGTAGACAAATTACAGGACAAGCTAATATTAATTCTCAAGAAATGCTTGATTTTCTCTTCCCTTTACCTCCACTTGAAAAGCAAAATCAAATAGCAAGATATATTATAGGCTTAAAAGAGCAAATAAAAGCATTACATCAACAAGCAGAGCTTAATCGCAAACAAGCAATCTTAGATTTTGAAAACGCTATATTTAGTCAGCCATGAAGATAAAAAAAATACACATAAAAGGTCATAAAAACCTTATTGATGCAAAATTAGAACATGATGGAGATTTGATAGCTATTATCGGCAATAATGGCTGTGGGAAAAGTAATTTGTTGGAGGCTATAAGCTGCATTTTCAAGAATCTATATAAGAACGAAAGAAATATACCTTTTGAGTTTTATTTAGAATATATCACATCTAATAATAACAGAATAGAGGTTGAGAAAGAAAAATCTAAACTTTCATTTCGTCTAAATGGAGTTACCCAAGTCTCAATAACTGATTATTTACCAAAAAAAGTCGTAGCTATATATAGCGGCGAAGAGGATAGGCTTTGGAAAGAATATTATCGTCCTTTCTATTTAGATTATATTGTAAATATAAATAAAGAAAGGTACGCTAATCTACCTCAAATGCTATACTTGAATAAGTTTTATTGGAATATATCGTTGCTTTGTTTGAGTTTATCCGAGAATAATAAAGATTTTTTAGAACAGGTTTTAGGAATTCAGAGAATAGATAAAATTAAATTTGAATTTGCAAAATCCAATTATTCCAACTACATGAATAGTCCGGTTCTAAACCTTATTCAAACAATTGATGATAAATCAGAGTATTTGTTTGATAATATATCAGATATACTCAATATTATGTATTCCATAGATGAGATATTTTCTTATTTATATATAGCGTTTACTCCTGATAAAACGAAGATAATAAAAGACATAACAGTTATGTTTAATGACGGTTTGCGAATAGAAGATTTAAGCGAAGGACAGAAAAAACTATTACTATTAAAAGCTGCCCTTGAGTTCGCCGGGCAAGAAGATACACTCTATTTGTTGGACGAACCCGATGCTCATGTGCATGTAAATAATAAAAATAAAGTTATTGAGGCTTTAAAGCCTTATATCCATAATAGACAAGTTATTGTTACAACTCATTCTCCAACAATAACACAATGTATAGATGAAAATAATCTATACATGATGAGTTCTGGCAAATTTATACCTAAAAAACAACAGGAAATAATTGAAGATATTACAGGAGAATTTTGGAATGCGCATCAACAAAACAACTTTTTAGCAAGTAAAAAAGATGTAATATTATTGGTTGAAGGAAAACACGATAAAGAACATCTGATAAAAGCATTATTGAAATTGAAAGATGATTATGCGAATTTAGATTTTGATGTGTTTTCTTTTGGTGGAGAAAGCAAGATACAACCTTTTATGCAAGGTTTAGCTGAAACAGGAACATTTAAGGATAAAATTTACATTGCTGTTTATGACAATGATAAAGCCGGAATTGATTCGTATGGAAAAGGTTTTGACAAAGATGTTAATAGTTCCGGTTATAAGAAACTACATACAGATGATAAAATAAAACATAATAATTTTTTCGCCTTACTTTTACCAAAACCTCAAGGATATACTTCGCATTGTACAATTGAAAATATGTTTGATTCTGAGAAATATAAAGAAGCATATCAAGAAGCATTAGTGAAAAGCTTAAATTATTTTTCAAATAAGTCAATAAGTGATATTAGTGAAGATATTACAGGTAAGGCAAAAAATATTTTAATGGATAAATCTAAAGATTTTGAGAAAGAAGATTTCAAAAATTTTAGAACTCTTTTTGGGTTGATTAATAAAATTAAAAATGATTGCAAAAAAGTAAAACAACCAGAACGAACAACCAAACAAGTTGTAAATAATCCTCAGCCAGAAGAGAAAAAAGAGAAAGATATTCCAATTATTTTTTCTTTAAAAAGAGCTGATGCTGATGCAAAAGCAACATATAACTTTGATACAGGAGTTATTACTGTTTTAAGTGGTAGTAAGATAAAAAGAGTCGAAATAGATTCTTTCAAAAGGCATTATCCAAAACATTATTCTCAAAGGAAAAAAACTTTATCTAAAACAAAAAAAGAAATAAAAGCCAATCAGTATATATTAGAGGAGGATGTTGCATTGTCTAATCTTCGTGATGCGATACTTTTTTGTACAACTACAAATTTAAATTCGTCCAAATATTGGGTCGATGAAAATAACAAATCATTAGAAGAGCATATAAAAGAACATCATGAAAGGAAGACTTTATATAAAAAGGTACTTTTGAAATAGCTCTTATTTCGTTTTACGGAAAATAGCTATATTTGTAACGATATATTAGATAATAGATAGCGTTTGCTATTGTTTTTTGGGTTAGGAAAACGACCAATTTTTATACAGTCCACAAAAACAATAAGTAAAACGCCCGTGCATAGCGTGGGCTTACTTATTTGGACTGTGGGTGCTTGGTCGTACCTCCTAACCATTGTAGTACAGTCCACGTTCTTTTTGAGAACTGGATATTTTAAGGGTAATAATTAAAATAAACAGTTATGAAAAATCAGTTATTTACACTTTTTTCGTTTGTACTCCTTTTGTTTGTTGTGTCTTCATGCTCTAAAGATGATGATGAATTTAGCCAAAATACAGATATAACAAAGACATCTTATGAGGCAGGAAAAGAATATACACGAACATTTTATTTCGGCTCTCATGCCATATCTTCTTCTCCAGAGCATGGTATTTATGCAATATGTTATTTTACATCAGAGTGTGAACGATTAAGCTTTATGTTAGCAGACTATGTAAACGAAGCTCCATCTAATGAATTAAGAAGTAAAGTTATAAATTTACAAAGTAATGACAGATTCCAAATTGGCAAATTGGATTATTTCTTAGTTGCTGATTTTAAGTTTACTTATGGATTAACCGAACTAAGTAAAGTAATTGAATGGAAAATAATTATTGGATATTTTGAAGAATATGCTTTTGAGAATAAAATATACAAAAGATTGGTAATAAAAGAAGAGTATAAAGAATGAAAAAATGAAGAATTGCCAGTAATTTGCCAGTAGACAAAACGAAAAGAGTTGTAAGTTTTTGACTTACAACTCTTTCTTTTCTTAAATTCGTACCCAGAGCCGGGATCGAACCGGCATGGAAGTGAATCCACTGGTGTTTGAGACCAGCGCGTCTACCAATTCCGCCATCTGGGCTTGTGGCTGCAAAAATACATATATTTTTCAAACTTCAAAGACTAATATCCATTTTTTTAAAACCCAAAGAGACATTTTTGTGCTATTCTTACTTTTTTACTTTGTTTATGTTTTGTTATGATGTAACTTTGTCAAAAGTTTAAAAATCAACATGGAAAATAATAATAACTATTGTGTTATAATGAGCGGAGGTATTGGTAGCCGTTTTTGGCCTTTTAGCCGTGAAGCACGTCCAAAACAGTTTTTGGATTTTTTTGGCACAGGACGTTCTCTCATCCGAATGACATACGATCGTTTTAGAAAAATACTTCCTGCCGAAAATATTTTTATTGTTACCAACAAAGATTATGTTGATTTGATATCTGAAGAGCTACCGGAATTAAATTCATGCCAAATTTTAGCCGAGCCTATGCGTCGGAATACAGCTCCCTGTATAGCCTTTGCAACTTATCATATTAATGCTTTAAATCCAAATGCAAATATAGTAGTCGCCCCCTCAGATCACTTGATTTTGAAAGAAGATGAATTCCTTTCCGTTATTAAGAAAGCATATCAATTTGTCTCAAAGAATCCAATATTACTTACCTTAGGTATACGTCCAAGTCGTCCCGAAACAGGTTATGGATATATACAGATGAGCGAAGAAAAGATTGATGGTATGACTAAGGTAAAAGTCTTTACAGAGAAGCCAAATATCGATTTGGCAAAAGTATTTTATGAAAGCGGCGAATTTTTATGGAATTCAGGGATATTTATTTGGAATGTAAAAGCTATTTTTGAATCCTTTCGTAAACATTTACCCGAAATTGCCAATCGTTTCGATCAAGGTTCAGAGCAATTTGGGACAAAAAATGAAATGGATTTTATAAACGAAAATTACCCCTTTTGCCCAAATATATCTATAGATTACGGCATAATGGAAAAAGCTGATAATGTATGCGTACAAGCAGCGGATTTTGGATGGTCCGATCTAGGTACATGGGGATCTTTACATGACGTATCCGAAAAAGATGAATTTGCAAATGCGCAACTGACACCTAAAGCAATGTTTTTTGATAGTTCAGAAAATATAGTAGCTCTTCCAAAAGAAAAACTTGTCGTAATACAAGGGCTTGATGGATATATTGTCGCTGAATCAGATAATGTTCTTCTTATATGTAAAAAAGAAGAAGAACAGCGTATAAAACAATTTGTGACAGATGTTAAATTGAAGTATGGAAACGAATATATTTAACTAAAAAAAATTATTTTATTTATGTATAGAACCGCATTCAAATTTTTTGTGCTGACATTAACGACGTTATTATTAGTATGTTGTGCCGATAAAAATGCGTCGTTGGAATCAGAAGAAAAGCTATTAGATGGCATAAACAAAGCTACCGAATCATTTGATAAACGACCCTATTTTGTTAGCGCGCGTTCTCTTATTATGAGTTCGGTGCATCGAGGTTTAACAGAACCAGACTCTTTAGTTTTGGTCGAGTCTATTAATGAATCAGGCGAATATCAATGCGTTTCATATACATTTCACAATAAAATGATAACATTTTATAATGCTCGTAAAGTCG
>CALYRA010000056.1 GCA_945292135.1 uncultured Dysgonomonas sp. | reverse complement strand
ATTTTTCCAAAGGGATATTATTGTCCACAATCCCTTTTATGATACATCTGGCAATTTGATATCCTCCATAAGGATTGAAGTGCGTATTATCTGCTAAAGCTTTTTCTTGGTTGGGGAATGTTCCCGCCGGAAAATGTACGAATGCGCGTTTTGAACCTTCTATTCCCCAAGCTTCATAAAGAATAGCGCTCATTTCGTTGAGGTCTATCAGATATACATTCTCTTCTTTTGCAAGCTGTCTCACTGCATTTGGATATTCTCCATGCGTATTTTTAACTTTTCCATTTTCGTCAAAAAATCTACGGTGCATTGGGGTGACCAAAATCGGAATTCCGCCCTTTTCTCTTGTTTTATCAATTAGATATTTCAAATCGTTTTTGTAACTGGTGTAGGGACCTTTTCCCTCGCCTTTTTGCTTTTGGTCGTTATGTCCGAATTCGATGATAAGGTAATCGCCCTTTCTCATTTTGGAATAAAGTTTTGCAAATCTATTGGACGAAACGAACGTATTTGCAGCTTCTCCCGATTCCGCATAATTTGCGACTGCTATCTTAGGTTTCAGAAAACGTGTAAACATTTGTCCCCATCCACACCAAGGTTCGTTTGCCTCATCCACAACAGTAGAATTGCCTGCAAGGAAAATCGTCGGGATATCATTTTTTTGTTCTATTTCTATTTGTTTTGCCGATGGGTCAATCCCATTAAATTCGAGTGTGAGCTTGTCATCCCAAATTAATTTTCCTACTTCTCGTTGTTTTATTTTTACCGTATTATTTGTATCTATCTTCGTATTCCTAATATTGACAATGAATGTTTGAACAGTATATTTTCCTTTCGGCAAATGAATATTTTCGAGCATCAACCGCCTCGATTCGGATTTTACTGTTGTTTGGCTTTCTTTATCTTTATTTCCAAGTAAGACTTTTACTTTATAATTTCCTTCAGGCACATCTACTGAAAAGAAAAAAGGTTTGCCATCTTCTTGTTTTGTATTGAAATCATATCCATATTTGGAATTTTGTCCGTATATAGTATTCTTATCGACAGAAATATATCCTCTCTTCTGACCTGTAAAGTCAAATTTATAGTTTGATGTTTGTCCCTTTAGTGGTGTAAATGAACAACAAATCAAAATCAAAAATATATAATCTATCTTATTCATTTTTATATTGTTATGACGTAATACCGGAAGATACGAAATGATGACAGGCGAAAGGTTTTCGCCTTCACGATTTATTAATAATATATTGACAAACCCCTCAAATAATTCTTTCTTTTGTATATCTTTAAACTCATATTCTTCTCTGATTCAATCTTCTTGTCGAACTCAATATGTGAATTAATCCATATGAAAAACTTCTTTTAATGGTATTGAAATTGGTGAGTTGTCAGGATTAGTATCCATAATATCAGCCATATATTTCCACCATTTTTTTACAATAGGATTTTCTCCTAAATCCTGCGATGAAGAATCTCCATCAACAACCTGATAAGCATAGAGAATATTTGTTTCCTTATCCCAAAATATGGTATAGTCTGATACTCCAGTTTCTTTTAATAGATTTTTTAGTTCAGGCCATATTTCATTATGTCTTTTCTCATATTCCGCTTCATGTCCTGCTTTCAAATACATCTTGAATGCTTCTCTTTTCATAGTATTTAAGGTTTAAACAGATTTATATATACATCTTTATCTTTGTTTAAAGTAATTACTCCATCTTGGTATTTTAATACTGTCAGAAGTATAACTCTATTATAATTTTAGTATGAATTAGATTATTCATCATTTTATGATATATTGATTTAAAGAAAACCCATTTAATGCTTTCAATCCTTCGATTACAGATTGACCATTGATAATAGCGCCTTCTTCTGTGGTATGTACGCTATCTATAAATAGTAATTTTGCTTTATTTTCACCCATTGCGTCACATTTATCCGCAGTGATATCATTTAAATCGACAAAAGGAACGTTTTCTTGCTCAGCGATTTCACGAGCCCATTTGGTGTATGTATCAGTCATTCGTTTTATCTTTCCGCCAGTGAATTTATTATTTGGCGTAGGCGATAAAACCACAGGTTTAGCGCCACGCGCTTTTGCTTGGCGAATGTAAATGCGTAGATAATGCCCAAAAGTAAAAACTTTTTCAGGTCCTCCGTTGCGTTCCATAATTACAGTTTCGGATTCTTCTCCGATACCATTAAGCGAAGCCCTTGCGCGTCCTGTATTTAATGATCCGCCATCATTATGTCCGAATTGGATTAATAAGTAGTCTCCTTCCTGAATACCGGGCAATACTTTATCCCAAAGCCCTTCCGTAAAGAAGCTACGGCTGCTCCGACCTCCTAAAGCATGATTTTCGACTGAAATACGCGTTGTATCGAAAAACTGTTGAAAGAAGCTTCCCCAACCCCATTGACCGCCATCGCCCTGTCCCTTGCCATTTTTTACGGTAGAATCTCCGATGAGGAATACAACCGGTGATTTCGCTGTCTTACGGCTGCTTCCTGCAGCTATATCGTTCGGACGGGTAGGGTCACTGACAGTGAAAATAGGTGCTTTTGTCGTTTGCGGACTTGTATAATATTGAATCGCGTTGTCGTTCATTCGAGGATAAAAATTCTTCAAAAGGCTTATCATTTCAGCTCCTGCCAATAATAATGGTCCATAACCATGTGCGGCGTAGACATTTACAGGGCGGTAGTAATAAAATGCAGGGTCAAATGCCATTCCTGTTCCAACGCAAGTTCCTTCAACCTGTCCCTGTGAATTTATTTTAGTAGAAATGGCATTCCACCCAAGTTGGGCGACAGGTGAATATGCTAATGGGTCAATCCATCCCTTGTTAATCCCTTTGGCTATGCAATATACATAGATAGCTGTAGCGGAAGTTTCTAAGTATGAATCATTCCGATCTAATAATTGATGCCAAAAACCTTCGCCTGATTGTAGTGAAGCTAACCCTTTGACATGAGCGCGATATAATTCCAATATCCTTTGTCTGTCAGGATGATTTTCGGGTAAGATATCCAACACTTCAGTCATTGCCATCAATGCCCAACCATTGGCGCGCCCCCAAAAAAATGCAGGGTGTTGCGTCATTGATTCAACCCATCCGTGCATAAATAAACCTTTTTCAGGAACAAACATACGTTCTGCAAACTGTTTGATTTGTTTCGTAGCTTCGTTATAGTATTTAGTTTCTTTCGTCAATTTACCCATTTGTACAATTGCTGGTACGCTCATGTATAGATCATCTAACCAAAGCGTATTTCTTTGTGGGCGGTTGCGGGCGAATGTTCCGTCACTTAACCGATATTCTCGATACATGATATAATTCATGTAATTATCGATTATACCTCTTAGATTGATATCCGGATTTTTCTGCTGTAATTTTATCATGGTCGCACACATTGCTCCCGAGTCATCTAAGGCGTGAGGCATGAGCAATTGTTTCATTTGCGGTTCTATTACTCCATAGTCATTCAATAACTTTTTGAAATGTGGTTCCACATCCGCCAAAAATTTGATGCGGTCATATACGTATGAGTAATATTTATTGTCTCCTGTGACACTTGCGACTTCCAACATACCCGAATAGGTTACTCCCCATTCATAGCTTGTCAAGCGAAAAGCCCCTTCCTGTAATTGAGAGTTTTTATCTATGTGGGAGTAATCCGTTATTTCTTTATTTGTTTTCTTGTTTATTACTTTGGCTGGCGTATTTTTTTCTAAATAGTTTAATATTTTGTCTAATGATTGTTTAATATCCGATTCATTAAGTTCACCATACGGTATTTTATAGTCGGGCGAAATAAGGTGTAACGGAGTATTGAAATCATTTATCTTCTCTTTTTTCTTTTGGGCTTTCAATGGGACTATATTGAAAAGAAATAAGATTAAAATGATGATTGATATATATTTGTTTTTCATGTCGCTTTTTTTGTTGCAAATAAAACTTTTAAGGCTTAATTGATATATGGAATATTATTCAAAATGATGGAAATAACAATTACAAGCAGTCTTTCGGACATTAGTTACTAATTGGCATTATTGTTTGAATGTTATATACGTATAATCTTTAAATTCATAACCCCGGTAAATAACCGTCAATTCTATTTTTGTTTTCTTATTTGCAGGGATATCTTTTGTAGTTATTTCGCGGATTCGTTCGTTACCGCCGATCGACCATTTATAAGAATCGTAATCCATCCCCGCATCCAGAGTGACGGAATTTCCATTTATAACCATTTCTTTTTCAGGAAAACATTTACCTAAATCTGCTCCGAAATAAAAACCCGGTTGCGTTGGTTGATTGTACGCGACGTTTTGGGTAGCCATACTAATTCTATAAACTGGGTCTTCCAAAAATGTATGAAATCTGTAATCAGTATCGAGTGTCGACACATACAACCTCAGATTCTTATTATCTTCTGTGCGGAATAATACTTCTTCTCGCCAATCGCCCAAGATATCGCCTTGTAAGCAAGGAGTTGCTTTCGTCCCATTATTGGAAATACAACCTTCCGCATCTAATATAGTTTTTACGCCTCCATTTATATAATCATATTTCGAAATTTTGTTTTTATCCAGCAATTCTCGTAATAAGTCTCCATCCCACCAACAAGCCATATTTACGGAAATGTTTTCCATATCTGGCTGTATTACTTCTCCTTTTATATTGCGAATCCCATGCGAATCCCAAGACCACATTTCTACGCCAAAATGATTTGGATCTATATCGGCAGCCATACAACGACCAACATCTATTGGCGAAGGAATCTGAAATAGAACTTCGCCTGTCGCCGCATCTCTGTATGATGAACCGTCTACCTTGTTTTCGTGACAATCCCATACCTGCATTCCTTTGCGTTTCGGGTCGAATACCGTTAAATGTATCGCATCTCCATGTCCTAATCCGGTATTATATAAACCTTTACCATCGTGATCGATAGCGCATGAACCATATATAATTTCGTCGCGACCATCGCCATCTACATCAGCCACACGCAAATTGTGATTTCCCTGTCCTTTGTAACTTTCATTGCCCGGTGTTTTTGTATCGAATACCCAACGTTGCGTTAGTTTTCCGTTTCTCCAATCATAAGCTGCCAATACTGTACGGGTATAATAACCTCTGCACATAACCACACTGGGATATGTTCCATCCAAATAAGCTATACATGCAAGAAAACGGTCAACCCGATTTCCATGCGGGTCGCCCCAATCTTGCCAATTGCCACGAGGCGGATAATAATCTATTGTTTGCATGGCTTCGCCTGTCAGACCGTTGAATACAGTCAGATATTCAGCCCCGTCAAGGATAAATCCATTTTCGTTCCGATAATCCGCATTGATATCTCCGATTACATTTCCTTTTCCATCTATAGTCGCGTCAGCCGTTTTCATGACTATTTCGGCTTTGCCATCCATATCCAAATCATATACCATGAACTGAGTATAATGCGCCCCAGCACGGATGTTTCTGCCCATATCAATACGCCACAACTTTGTTCCATCCAGTTTATAGCAATCAAAATATACATTTCCTGTGTATCCGTTATGCGAATTATCATGGGCGTTGGAAGGATCCCATTTCAATATGATTTCATATTCTCCATCGCCATCCACATCGCCAATACTCGCATCATTAGGAGCATAAGTAAAAGTTTCACCGGAAGGGGTTATACCTCCTTCCGGAATATCAAGAGGGATATTTATATATCCTATAGGTGCATTTGCGGGGATTGTGTATGAATGGTCAGTTTCTTTTTCGATTCCATTTATAATTGTCTTGACAGTGTAAGTATGTGATTTGTCCGAGGACGTTTTATCTATAAAATATGTAGAATTAATTATTGGCTTTTTGTTAATTTTCGCATCATCCCTATAAACATTAAAAGCAATATTAATAGGGTCTGATGAAAAGTAACGCCAAGTGATGAAGTTGGACTCATTATCTTTTTTAATAGCGACAATACCTCTGTTCAGTTTTTCTCTTTTAAGTTTGGAATAATCATACTTGGGCTGGGCATATCCTATATTTATTATGAAAAGTAATAGTAAACCGGTTAATGTCTTTTTCATGCTTTTTAATTATTAGTATTTACAGGGATTTCATAAAATTTTCGGTCAATTTTAAAGTCTAACACCATTTGATCAAGAATTACTCCTTCATCTACGGCATAGATCGTAATGGAATGCTCTCCTGCCTTTTTCAAATTATGGTGCGTTATATTTACTGATTGATTTCTCAGTACATTGATTTTCCAATCTTCGCTTCTGAATTCGGTTTTGAATGAAACGATTTGAGGTTCTTCATCATCTACTGATATTGCATAACGAATATCGTTCCCATTCACGGGATGATTGGGAATCATATAAGTTCTGATAATCGCATTTCCTTTCGAGCTTGTATATATTTTATAAGTAATGGCATTTTCCTTTCCTATATTTAGTTGTAAAGCTTTGCGGCTATATCCCAATCCTTGTATTTGTTGAGGTTGATTTTTAATATTTTTCTTCTCATAATCCGCCGTATTGATTATAACTAAATCATTGTATTCAACAGGTATTTCTTTTTTTATATCGCTTACACTAAATCTGAAGGTATATTGTTTATTATTAATAATCAAGATACATTCTTCGGTCGGAGTATCGGACTTAATCTTGTTTTTATCTATTTCAAAACATATTCTTTTTTCTCCGACAAGGTTTATATCTTCTTCGTAAACATTCAGGTAATCCGGTTTAATTTTAATATTCCAATCCGCGCTTTTTCCATTCAGGCTTAATACTGACATGAAAGTTTTTGATCCTGATGGATTTATAAATTGAGTGAGATTTATGTATTTTTCGTTTTGAATTGGTTGCGATTGATTTTCCAACCAAAGAAGTATTTCATTGTTATTTTGAGGTAGGATTCTTTCGGGTAAAGATGGTTGTTGAAAGACATATAAATCACGAGGTTTCATATCCATCATTCTATCCCATTTGCCTTTCATTATATCCTTGTTGTATGTGTTTGTCAATCCTGCGATCGCATTATAAGCATTTCTGCTTTTTTCTGCGTATTCATTTGCGACAGACAAATTAAGAGACGCATATAAGCGGGCTTTTTGG
>CALYRA010000055.1 GCA_945292135.1 uncultured Dysgonomonas sp. | reverse complement strand
TTGATGCCGAACCATCATTCAACGCTTCTCTTTTGGCTATCAAAAATCCTTTTTTGATACCCTCCAATTCTTCATTTTTAATTTGTTCGGATTGCAAACGTTTCATTTCCATCCAAAACAATTCTTCGAGATAATGAGAATCTTTGTCATCGCTGGAATAACTTACTTGAAAGTAATATTCAGGATGAGGGTAAGCCCGGTAAAAAACTTGAGTATATGGAGAATAAACTAATCCGGCTTTTTCCCGTAACGCATTAAGAATACGAGCATCAATAATATCTCTCATCATCTTGAAAACAATAGTTTCTTTGAGAGATTGATTGTACTTGCCATGTATAATGATATTCGCATAGTTGCGATCAATTTCAGAGTCTAAAATATCTTCACGAACAATGCCCTGCGGGAAACTATTGCCTATATCATAGCTATTCCTTGTTTGTTTAGAAAAATTCAATGCTCCCAAATATTTCACAAACATGTCTTTTTGAGATTGCTCGTCAAAATTACCGGTAACAATAACTACCGTTTGATCTGTATTGCGATACATGCGGTAATACATATCTACAATGGAATCCAGATTTTTGGATAGAATTTCCTCTTTAGTCAATATTTTTCCGGCGTATTTATGTACATTTCCCGAATAATTGGCAATTTTAAGTTGCAGAATGCGGAAAGGATCTTTATTTATGATTTTTTCAAAAACATTTATCTTATTCAATGAGCTTATTTCCCGCTCGATATCTTCATCAAAGCCTGTCTGATCTTTCTTTAAATCTGTCAGTTTGAGATATAAAAGTTTCAACAATTCTTCCGTATTCCCATCGAAAGCCACACCGTATAGTTCGTTATAATAATTATCTATATTGGTTGAAACCGATATATTTTGCGAATAACAAATATCATTGAGTTCTTCATATGATAAATGCCCGACGCCGCTCATATCAATATATGCTCCCATACCTTCATAATATGGATAACGATCGGGTGAAATCAGCGAATATCCACCTCGCAAAATTAAAGATAACATGATATCTTCACTTTCAGCATTTGGAGTAGGACGCAATGACAAACGTAAACCATTCGACAACAAATATTCCGTTAAACCCAGCGATTCATATCTTTTCGTTTCTACAATATATGCTTTCGGCAAAACATTCACTGTCAATTTTTCGGAGCTTTTCAAATCGGTAGTTTTTTTCTTTTCGGTATATTCAAAAGGTTCAACATTTGCTTTTAAACCTTCTTCCCATGCTTTTAACACCATATCCCTATTTAGTCCATTAGTATTTTCGTTTGTAGGATTATATGTATAACATATTATTTTTTTTATATCCGAATCAAAAAACGAATGCAAATTTGATAAAACCTCATCAGGAGTGATGTCGGCTATTGTTTCATCAGCGTAATTATAAAGATCGACATTCGCGACAGGTCGATCGCTTGCAACAGACATATTAACGTAATCGTCACATATAGATTGAGATGTTTTTTCAAAATCTTTTTTGGGTAGCCATTCCAGATATTGCGATTTCGCATTCTTCAATTCGTCAGAAACTATTCCATACTTATTCATTTGCGAAAGCATGGAGGCGATTCGCTTAACAGCGTCAATTATTTGCCGGTCAGACTTTCCTGATAATTCAAAAACATGATGAGCGACATCACTCAAATACCACGATCGGGAATAATACCCTTTCAACAAAGTATCCGCTTTCATACGATTACGCAAGATAATACCGAATAATTTTCCTGCCATCTGATTCTTCAGATGAGAATAGTTTTGTATGGCGATATCTTTTTGAGGAAATATAATTTCCAATTTGTTGTCTGATAGGGTAGTGTCCGATAATTGTTCAAAAACAGTATTTCCGATGATAGGCAGAGAATATTTATTTGGTATGGAGGCGCTGCCTTTTGGTTGGAGAGTTGAAAAAACATTTTTTATTTTCTGTTCAATCTGTTCAGGAACTATATCTCCAACTATGATGATAGTTGCCAGATCGGGGCGATACCAGTTTTCGTAATAATGTCGTACTTTGGTTGAATCAATCGCCAATATATCAGCTTCCGTACCCAATACAAATCGGTCTTGAAAACGACTGCCATCTAATTTTGCCTGATAGAACGGATCTTGTTGTTGAAAATCGTTGATTTCTTGTATAACAATCTTTTTTTCTTTTTCGATATTTGATTTATTCAGATTAAGAGAAGTAAACCACTCTTTCATTATATCAATCGCTATATCTATGTTCTGGGCATCATCTGTCGGTATAGGAACTATGTAGATAGTCTTATCGTAATCGGTAAACGCATTCAGATCGTATCCATATTTTATTCCCATATTTTTCAATACCTTGACTATCGAATCATTGGGGTACTTTGTCGTACCATTGAAGACCATATGTTCGAGAAAATGGCTTATTCCTCTTTCTCTATTTTCTTCAAGTACAGAACCGACTTTCAGGACTAAACGGAACTCGACTTTTTTAGCAGGAAGCTTATTCCCCTCTATTATATATTTTAATCCATTGGACAATTGTCCTTCAATGCAGCCCGGTCTGAGCGGTAATTTATCAACCCCGGTCTGTCCTACCGAGATTGAGGAAAAGACCAGGGTCAAGATGAAAAAAATTATTGCTCGATAAAAAAAAATCATTATTTGGCAGGATAATAAGTTACCTCAAATTTGATATAATCGCCGGCATTAAGATGATCCATATTAAATATAAATGACATTTCACCTGTACTTAGATTAAATCTCGACTGAGGTTTTATCCAATTATTTCCTTTATACTCATCCTTATCGATAGTAGATGATTGATTTAGGTATTTCGCCGGATTGAGTGAGCCGCCCTGTTCATCGGCTTCTATCGCGTTCTGATTCCCTGCTTGTATCAATGCCAGCAACCGATCCCAAGCTGAATAGGAATAATCAAAACCTACTATAGATATGTCCTCGTCGTATATATTTTTTCTGATGGATATAAAATCAATAGTATTATCCTTCAAATTTAGTTTCAGATTATTAAGCGCTAATTTGAAAATTTCAGGTTTTGAAGCGTCCAGACCAACCAAATTCATAGAAATTTGGGGTGCGGGTTGTCGTGTCCAAAAATCTTCATCCAATATCGTTGCTTGTCTAAAAATATCATACAAATAACTTTCGATACCCATAGCGTTTGAGATCATATTTAGTATAGGTTCGGTAGGCGTAGAGCTTTCGTTTAAAGTAATCATTGTCTGTCCATTAAATTCTTTTACATAAGGTAAAGTAAATGCATCGATCGACCCTTCGCCCGGAAAAGCAATTTTTACGCGAACGGGTATTAGTCCGATCCATTTAGAAATATCATAACCGTCATTTCTATAACCCTCCAACAAAACCCGTTGGTGTTCTGTTAGTTCTGGCATACCAATTTTCGGAAAAATTAAAATTGATAATGGTTTATTCAAAGTCAAGTTTTTCAAAGAAGAAGAAATAAGCGTGATTTCGGTAGACATTACATTGGTTAATAAATTCTTACCGTTAGATTTTATTGTAATTCTACCTTCACGTTCGCCCGCTTTAATCTGTATCGTCGGTTCGCTTAGTTTTACTATCTCTATTCCATTTATCAGATTTTTATTTATCCCAAAAGTAAGACTTGTAGCTTCTTTAACTCGATTGGTCAGCAAAACTTTTATTTGTAACTCGGCTCCTTCTTCATCATTTAAGGTCGTCGTACTTACTGTACTTAAAAACACTTCATTTGTTCCTCCATATTCCGATTTATCATCATCGTCACTACACGAATTGAAAAAAGTAATGAATGATAAACAAACAACGCTAAAAAAAACTATTTTTTTCATGTGGTATATAATTAATTGATTTTTATTGTAATGGTTTCGGCCACAAAGGATTTTGTTGCGCTTTATTATTATATTTTAACTCGGACTGAGGTATCGGAAACAAACGCCGGTAATCATTGACCGAAATGATGCCCGATATAATGTTAAAGTTATCAATCGCATAACGTTTGATAGGCTTGTCTAAACGTTTACAATCGAAATAGTTACAACCTTCTCCTACAAATTCTTTTCTCTTCTCCTCTATTATTCTGTCAAGCAATAACTTCC
Organism: uncultured Dysgonomonas sp.; assembly: GCA_945292135.1. Classification (GTDB taxonomy): domain Bacteria; phylum Bacteroidota; class Bacteroidia; order Bacteroidales; family Dysgonomonadaceae; genus Dysgonomonas. The sequence goes on along the minus strand of CALYRA010000055.1, from coordinate 3,023 downwards.
CTGAAGTCGTATTGTCTATGATACGCGCGTTTCTTTTTTTGAGAATCTTATTTACTGTTTCTCTTGCCTTCGTATCCATACCGGTTCTGGAATAACATTCACCCAAAATATAATAGGCTTCGGCAATGCGTAAAGCATTGTAAGGGTGTGGCGTATAATCCTGAATGGAAGTGCGGTATTTTCCGATCAAATTGCGTGTAACCTTTTCGGAGGCATTAGATTTCATTTCGAAAGGTAAGGAAGCTATATTATATCTGACATCATCGATTGAATAATCGTAGATAGGATTAACAGCCACTATATCACCATTCGTAATACTGTTTATAAAATTTTTCAAAGGAAATATCTTATTATCAAACGCGAATAGTTGTTCGGACGAACTATATTCTGACGATTTTTCAAACCACATGTTATGGTATTGACTTAAATTGGGTTCTTCGTTTACAAATCCGACCAAAGAAATCAGCTCCTCGCAGTAACCAATAGCGTCGTTGTAATTTTCAGAAAAGAGCGCGGCTCGGGCGCTTAATAACAACGTTGACTGATAATCAAGATAATAAAAAGATTTGCGAATCTTCGATTTTAACAATGATCTGGCATTCTCCAGTAAAGAGAAAATTTCGGCTATACATTCTTTTTGCGTGGCTCGTCCCTTTTTTTCGATAGCGATTTTATCTTTCAAAATAATACCCAAATTATTATCCGCATATTTAGAAGAGTATATATTCAACAAATCCAAATAAGCCATCGCTTTTAGGGCATAACATTCTCCTTTTATAATCTCCCATTCAACAATATTATCGGTTACCGAAAGGTTAATATATTGTTCCGAATTTAATATGATATTAATACTGGCTATCGTATTATAATAATCAGTCCATAATTGCGCGGAAAATTTTTCTATTTGTTCCTTATCCCAATCATAAAGTTTTTTAAGAGACGAAAATTCTATTTTGAATATCAGATAGGTTGGGAAAAAATCATCCCTCAATGTCGAAAAACTCAATGCTTCTTTGGGATATGACGAATAAACCCCATTCAGGACATCCCTTGCTATCTGCGGCGTATTTATGGCATCCTTGCCGGATATTTTATCTTTGTAGTCTACATCAAGATCGCAGGATGTATGCAGTATGCTCAAAAGCAATAATATATAAAATTTTTTTTTCATTTTTCAAAATGACATATTAACGCTAAATGTTAGTACCGGCTGTAAGACGCCACTCAAGGAAGCTTTGTCTATTTCGCGGCGTATCGTAAACAGGTTTTGCCCCTGAACGCTACAATACGCGTATTTGAATACATTGCCTAAAGTTTTGAGTTGTTTGTCGGTAAATCGGTAACTTAGCTGTAGATTGTTCAACCGTATAAAATCTGTTTTATAAATAGTATTTGTAGATGGAAAGCGCAATATGTCATAGTCGGTAGTCAGGCCAGCTTTGGGATAGATTTTTCCTTCATCTCCTACTTGGAACCACATATCCCGCGTTTGTCCTTTGACTGCATTAAAAGATATAGTGCCTTTGTCACGTACATAGGAACGGCTGTATTGAGCTATACCTCCCCACGAAATATAAAAATCGAACGATAACGAAAATTGCTTGTATGTGACGGTATTATTAAAAAAACCTGAATATGGTGGTATCGAATGACCCAGAGATATCATATCGTCAGCCGTGAGCGCATCATAATCAGACGAAGAAAGTTCTTTTCCTTTCGAGTTTATAAAACGGGGACGTCCATCGAGTGGATGTATCCCTATTGCTTTCAATCCGTAAAGGATATCAGTTGCTTTACCGACCTGATATTGCGGAATTTTTTCATCATTACCCAAAAAAAGTTTATCCCCGTCATATAAACTGATAACTTTATTTTTGTTCCATGACACTGAAATAGCTGTATTCCATCTAAAATCTCCTGCTTTGACGATATCTCCCGACAATTTGAGTTCATAACCGCTGTTGCTCAACGTTCCGATATTTTCATTAATAGTGGTAAAGCCTGTACTGGGAGCAATAGGTACGGAAAGTATGGCGTCTTTGGTACGGTTATTATATAAATCAAACCCGAAAGTAATTTTCTGAAATATTTGTATATCGCCGCCTATATTGGTAGTATGCGATTGTTGAGGACGTAGCTTATCGTTATACATGGTAACCATTTCTACAATTCGTCCCTCTCCATATGATGTTTGGGTATAGTTAAATACCGGAATTGTTGACTCAGTCGTAATACCTGCCATACCTGCCGTATAACCATACGAAGCTCTGAAACGAATGTTTGTAAGAACTTTATTATCTTTCAAGAACCCATAATTACTAACTTGCCACCCCAGACCTGACGCCCAAGCCGTATTCCATCTTTTATCGGCGGGTAACAAGGAGGATGCATCCCGTTTGTAACTGCCATAAATATCATATATGTTCCGATAAGAATAAGCTCCTGCCATACCAAAACCGAATTGCTTGGTTTTCTCGTCCAGACTTGTTGAGCGTAATTGTCTCCTACCTGTCAAACCTTGGTTAATTCCCGCTCCTGTGGTTATCTGTATGGGCAAGCCGTAACCTATAATGCCTAAATTGTATTGTTCATTGAATAAATAATAGGTATTTGCGCTCAAAATAAAATTATTGTCATAGATCACTTTATTGTAGTTGACACGTATATTGTAAGACAGATTAAATTCAGTATTTTTGTTTTGACGCAATTCACCTTTCTGATCCTCCGGATAACCTATTTGAGAATATGCCGTAGCAGGAGTTACAGCCTTATCCTCTTGTAGCAAATAATCTCCTCCGGCCACAGCTGAAAACTCCAATTCGTCCCAAATATTCCAATGATAAACCAATGAACTTTCCATTCGTTTTGAAGTGGATGAAGCTTTATATTGATTTACCAGATCGTAATAAGTTCTTTCACTGTAAGAATATAATTTGGGGGCAATTCCGGTTTTAGGATCGATCTTTTGTTCATAGGGATTCAGATTATAGACCAACGTCGTCGGATCATAGGAACTACCTCTT
>CALYRA010000054.1 GCA_945292135.1 uncultured Dysgonomonas sp. | reverse complement strand
AAAGCAGCAACAGCAGCCGAAAATCCTAAAACAATAGGTTTATATTATTTATTTGGACGAAAAGATCCATCGCCACGACTGGCGAATTTTTCGGGATCAAAGCCAACCAATCTTATGGGCGCTATGTTGCCTGATTACAAACAGAATAAATTGAATGATTTTAATCAACCATTTGATGTGACTTACGCCAATTCAATCAAAAATCCTTGGGCATATATTGGAGGAGGTGGTGAAACAGGGGAGTGGTATCAGTTTAGTCCTAATCAGACCTTAGATAAAAATTTTTATTTTGATATATGGGGACAAGAGTCGAATTGTAAATCTTTATTTGATCCTTGCCCCGAAGGATGGTGTGTTCCACGCGTATACCCTCCTTCATATGATGTGCAGAATAATTTAAGTAAAAATAATTGGCCTTTTCTTTATAATGGTCTGATTGCAGGAACTAACACAGATTATGGTTATTCTTGGAATCAAGGAGCTATATTTGGTGAAAGATCAAATTTTCAAATGGGATATTTTCCCGCTACAGGACATTTGAATTCTTTGTGGAATTTAGGTGAACCAAGTTTGGATAATGTAGGATCAGAATGTTTATTATTGACAGCATCAAGAGGTCAGTTGGATCATATGGGTAATGTTTCCGTTATTTCTATATCTCAGAATAAAATATCATCTGCTCAAATGCAAACAGGAACGGGTATGAATGTACGATGTGTTAAAGAATAGTAATCAAAAGAAAATAAATTATGAATTTATCAAGAAGCCCCTTCGAAAAATCATTAATGAGCATGTTTAGTTATTAGTATTTTGAGAAATAAAACATTCAGATAATATTACCTTTACGCATCTTTGGAGAAAAGCGACTTTCGAAAATCTACATAATCTTCTTTAATGGTTTCATTTTTCCTAAAAATGATTAATATCAACAGATAACTGTTTACCGAATTCTGCTATCTTTGTACAATTAAAGCTAAAACGTATGGATATGAGTACAATAGATTGGGCTAATTTGACTTTCGGTTATATGAAAACCGATTACAATGTAAGAAGTTATTACAAAGATGGGAAATGGAGCACTCCTCAAGAGACGACATCCGAAGAAATTACAATGCATATGGCTTCTACTTGTCTGCATTACGGACAAGAAGCGTTTGAAGGTTTAAAAGCTTTTCGCGGAAAAGATGGGAAAGTACGTATTTTTCGTCTTCATGAAAATGCTATTCGTATGCAATCCTCCTCTCATGGAATTTTGATGGCTGTATTACCTGTTGAAATTTTTAAAGAAGCAGTAATAAAAGCTGTCAAATTAAATGACCGTTTTATTCCTCCCTATGGAAGTGGTGCTTCCCTCTATATCCGTCCGTTACTAATTGGTATCAGTCCACAGGTAGGAGTTAAACCATCAAAAGAATATCTTTTTGTCGTTTTTGTTACTCCTGTAGGTCCTTATTTCAAAGAAGGCTTTAAACCAACCCCAGTTGCGATTTATCGCCAATATGATCGCGCTGCTCCACTTGGAACAGGTACAATTAAGATTGGTGGTAATTATGCTGCGAGTCTCGTTGCGGGAGATATGGCGCATAAAGCAGGTTACTCAGCCGTGTTATATCTTGACGCTAAAGAAAAAAAATATCTTGACGAGTGTGGTCCCGCCAACTTTTTTGGAATAAAGGATAATACGTATATTACGCCGAAATCGACATCTATTCTTCCTTCCATTACGAATGAAAGCCTAATGCGATTGGCTGAAGATATGGGTATGAAGGTAGAACGCCGTCAAATACTTGAGGAAGAATTGTCAACATTTGAAGAAGCGGGACAAGTAGGTACAGCCGCAGTTATCAGCCCTATATTGCGAGTAGATGATGTTGAAGAAGATAAGTCTTATATTATATCAAAAGACGGTAAGGCCGGTCCGATAAGTACAAAATTATATAATAAACTGAAAGGCATCCAATTGGGTGATGAGCCTGATACACATGGTTGGATAACAATAGTAGAGTAAAAATTTATTTTCGATTAGGTTATAATGCAGGAAACATATGATAGAATGGTGCTTCGCACCGAAGAACTTGTAAAAAAGTATAAGTCAAGGACAGTTGTAAACCATGTTTCAATAGAAGTCAAACAAGGTGAAATCGTGGGATTACTTGGTCCCAATGGAGCTGGGAAAACAACTACATTCTATATGACCGTAGGACTTGTTATACCTAACGAAGGTAAAATATTTTTGAACGAACAAGAAATTACTAAATACCCTGTATATAAACGCGCGCAGAGTGGAATAGGCTATCTGGCTCAAGAAGCGTCAATTTTTCGTAAAATGACCGTTGAAGATAATATTCGTTCGGTACTTGAAATGACAGGTAAGCCAAAAGATTATCAAAAAGATAAACTTGAAAGTTTGATAGATGAATTTGGACTTCATAAAGTACGTAAAAATCTTGGTGACAGGCTTTCAGGAGGTGAGAGGCGTCGTGCCGAAATAGCACGTTGTCTGGCTATTGACCCTAAGTTTATTATGCTTGATGAACCCTTTGCGGGAGTAGACCCGATTGCAGTACAAGATATTCAAGAAATCGTCGCTAAGTTGAAATGGAAGAATATAGGTATCCTCATTACCGACCACAATGTGGATGAAACTTTGAGTATTACCGACCGCGCTTATCTACTATTTGAAGGAAGAGTGCTGTTTCAAGGATCTACCGAACAGTTGGCGGAAAATGAGATCGTAAGAGAAAAATATTTAGGTAAAGATTTTGAATTGAAACGACGAAATTTTGATTATTTACAACAACATTAATACTATTAGTCTTTTAATATAGATAAAAAAGGTAATGAGATTTTCTCACTACCTTTTTTATTTTGAACTTATTTAGTAATTGGTATAATATATAAATGAATTGATAAAATCCAATACTATAAATATAATGGCATTTATGAACGATTTGTTATCAAAGTTATCCCAATAAATATGTTCGGTTCAATATTATATTTTAATGTATTAGAGTTGTCGGGTATCTTAAATACACTGTAAGAATCAATCCATCAGTTGAATATACAAAATGAAAAATTTATAAATTACCATGATACATCTACAAAAACAATAATCAATATTTTACGTATAAAGTTATATGTTATAAATATTAATAAAGTCCCCATAAAAAAATAAGAAGATATCAAAATAGATATCCTCTTATTCTTTTCGTAAAGTTTGTTTATAAGAAATAAAAAGCGTTTTGTATTAATTTTTGTGCGTTAAACGTTTTTAGCATGTTTTATAAATTAAATTATTGAACTCACTAGTTCAGTAATTTCTTTGGTAGTTTTGTTTGTAAGTTTGTGTTTTTTGGTTTCTATTGTATAGATGAATTTATCTTAAAAATGTTGCATCAACTTAAAAATTTTTTTCGAAAAAGATATATTTTTGTTCAAAAAATAAAAATAAAGTGCATATAATCAGTAGTTTAATATTTAAAAAAATATTCAAAATATTTTTTTAAATATTAATTCGTCAGCAGTACCATTTACAGCAGGAGCTATATTATCGGGAGGATTCTCTTTTAATATGGATAATGCTTTTTGAGCATTACCCCGGCCAAGTTCAATTCTGGAAGGAGAAATTACAACAAAGCTATTGTCAATAACGGCGTAAATATAGAGAGTGTCTAATGTGTAAGGAAAGCTTGCACAACGGCTAAAACATAATCTATTAATGCGAGTGTAGGGAAATAATCTTCCTACAACAACATCTCTTCCATACATAGTTTGATAAGTGGATATAGTCTTGAATCAATACGACGTATGTTACTCAGAAGCGAATTCCAAGCAAATTTAACTTCATTAATACTACTTTGGATAGCAGCATTTTCATTTGGAATAATAAAGTCAAAAGATTTGGCTAGCATAAATATGGATAAATCATGTGTTAGCCAAGTATCTACTGCTTATATTAGCAATGAAATATTCTGTGTTTGAGTCGTGTCTAAAATTCTGCCATCTGCCCAATAATCAGAAAAATAAAGCAGGTTTTTAGCGGCAATAGATATATCAGAGAATTTTGTTTTCGATTTTATACTTGCATCTAAGGTAGAATTATTAGTAGATTGAGTTGTCAATAAAGAGCCTATTTTCATCAATTCGATATCGACAACTTTTCGCAGATTTCCTTCTTGTCTGATTTCTGGATATAAGCCCAATGTACCCCATTACAAATGTGTATAAACTATAATTTTTCTTTTAAGAATCTACCAGTATGAGATTCTTTACATTTTATAATTTGTTCCGGAGTTCCCTCAAATACAACATTACCCCCTTGTTTTCCACCCTCAGGACCAATATCAATAATATGGTCAGCGCATTTTATGACTTCCATATTATGTTCAATAATGACAATGGTATGTCCTCTTTCTATCAGGGCATCAAAAGCTTTCAGCAAAGTTCTTATATCATGAAAATGTAGTCCTGTCGTCGGCTCATCGAAAATAAAGAATGTTGGTTCTGGCTTTTCGTCCGCTAAATGAAAAGCTAACTTTACTCGCTGATTTTCACCTCCGGATAGTGATGATGAGGTTTGGCCTAATTTCACATAACCAAGTCCGACTTCTTGTAATGGCTTTAAGCGTTTTACTATTTTCTTTTCATAACTTCCTTTTCCTTCCGAAAAAAATAACACCGCTTCATCTATTGTCATTTCTAATACGTCATAGATACTTTTATCACGGTATTTTACATCGAGAATGTCTTGTTTAAAGCGTTTTCCTTTACAAACCTCACATTCCAAAGTGACATCCGCCATAAATTGCATTTCTACTGTAATGTATCCATCGCCAACGCATTCTTCGCATCGCCCACCTTCTATATTGAAAGAAAAGAATGCCGGAGTAAAATGCATTTGTTTTGCTAGAGGTTGCTCCGCAAATAATTTGCGTATTTCATCATAAGCTTTGATATATGTTACAGGATTCGATCTGGAGGATCTACCGATAGGATTTTGATCAACCATCTCAATATTTTTGATCAATTTGAGATCTCCATCCATACTACCATATTGGACTATCTGATCTCCTTTTTCTTTATAATGATGCTCGAGAGCAGTATAAAGTACATCACAGACTAATGATGATTTGCCGGAACCGCTGACTCCGGTAACGACAGTCATTATATTTAAAGGAAATTTTACGTCGATATTTTTTAAGTTATTTTGACGAGCGCCATGTATTTCTATATAGTTATTCCATTTGCGACGATGTTTGGGCACCGGAATTTTATCTTCACCATTCAGATAACGAACCGTATAGCTATCTGTTCCTTTTTGTAATCCATCAATATCTCCCTGATATATTACTTCTCCACCATGCTGACCGGCATCGGGAACTATATCAATAATATAATAGGCCTCGCGTATTATTTCTTCATCTTGTTCAACTACTACAACTGTATTTCCCAGATTCTTTAATTCACGAAGTACATTTATCAATAAATCCGTATCACGAGAATGAAGCCCTATACTGGGTTCATCTAATATATATAAAGAACCTACAAGACTGCTACTTAATGATGTGGATAAATTAATACGCTGGCTTTCTCCTCCGGACAAAGTATTGGAAAGCCGATTTAAAGTAAGGTATCCCAATCCTACGTTTATCAGGTAATTGATTCTTCCTTTTATTTCGATTAAAATTCTTTTGGCTATTACTTTATCGGTATCATCCAGATCCAAATTATCAAAAAACTCTTTCAATTCGGTAATAGGCATTAATACTAAATCAGCAATTGATTTTTCCCCGACTTTGACGTATAAAGCTTCAGGTTTCAAACGGCTTCCCTTACATTTGGGACAAGTCGTTTTTCCTCGATAACGGGCAAGCATAACGCGATATTGAATTTTATATTGATTCTCTTCAATCATTTTGAAGAAATCATCTATTCCGTGTACTCCCGTTGCCCCATGCCATAGCAAGTCTTTTTCTTTATCCGTGAATTCGAAATATGGACGATGAACGGGAAAATTATGTGAATGTGCGGATTGAATAAAAGCTTTTTTCCATTCACTCATTTTTTCACCCCTCCAGCATACGACAGCGTCATCATATACGGAAAGACCTTTATTTGGTATAACAAGGTCTTCATCAATACCTAACACTTTACCAAAACCTTCGCACATAGGACAGGCTCCGACAGGACTGTTGAAACTAAACATAAGTTCGTTTGGCTCCTCAAATTGGATACCATCTGCTTCAAAGTGCTTTGAATATTCAAAAACTTCAGGTTCTTTACCCTTAGGATAAAACCGAACAAAACAATCTCCATTTCCTTCAAAGAATGCCGTTTCCAATGATTCCGCAAAACGATTAATATTTGCTTTGTTATTGTCGCAGGTCAAACGATCTATTATAAGGAGTGTATTTTTGGAGTCAAGTTTTCGTTTCTGAGATAAGATTTCTTCGATTTGTTCAGTTTCACCATTTACTTCAATTCTCGAAAAACCTTCCTTTTGTAAAATGAGTAATTGCTCTTCCAAACTTCTACCATCTCTTTGAATAACATTCGTTATTACGATAAGGCGAGTATCAGTAGGGTAGGAGAGCATTTGTTCGATAATATCGCTTACCTGATGTTTTTTTACTTCTATGCCGGATATAGGCGAAATAGTTTTACCTACACGGGCAAATAGCAAGCGTAAATATTCATAAATTTCGGTAGAAGTACCAACTGTTGATCTGGGATTACGAGCGCTTACTCTTTGTTCGATAGCGATAGCCGGAGGAATACCCTTGATGTAATCGCATTCAGGTTTATTCATTCTTCCCAAAAACTGACGGGCGTATGATGAAAGGCTTTCGACATATCTACGTTGACCTTCGGCATATAACGTATCAAATGCTAATGATGATTTTCCAGAACCGGATAATCCTGTAATTACAACAAATTTATTGCGGGGAATATCAACATCAATGTTTTTTAAATTATTGACGCGCGCTCCTTTTATGAATATGTTTTTTGAATCTGCCATGATGAGTTTTGAAATATTTATTACTCGTAATTTGGGCAATAAATTTTTGTTTGAAAAATGGTTACAAAATTACAAAAAATAAGGCGATTAAATAGTTATACGATCATAAAAAAAGACAAAGTTTCCTT
>CALYRA010000053.1 GCA_945292135.1 uncultured Dysgonomonas sp. | reverse complement strand
TAACTATATTTAATATTTATGGTTCATAAACATTATCACATAATAGTTTTTTTATAGAACCCCAGAAAAAAATAGATATCAGAACAAAACCCAAGAGCGCGGCAAAATGATATGCTGAATAGCCTAACGGCCAACCATTCAAACCCTGATCTATATATATCAAGAGGAAGTGACGCATAGGTAAAAGATAACCAATACTTTGCAAAGGTCCATCCATCGCCAACGCAGGAAAAGACATTCCAACAAGAGAAAATGTAACCATACCGATCAGACTTGCTATACTCAAGGCAAAACGATAATTCTTGAACAATCCGATCAAAATAAGTCCAAAACCTTGTGATGCAATTATCAAACACATATAATCCGCAAACATCACTAAGAAACTGCAATTCAACGGAAAGTGATTATAATAATACAACACGGTCATTACTAAAAATGCTATTATTGACATCAAAATAGTATAGGGTAATGTTTTTCCCAATATCGTCCTCCAAATAGAGTTTCCGGACAGCCTTAGCAAATATCTTCCATTAGATAGTTTAATTTCTGATCCAAAGCTGGAAACCGTAAACATAAACAGCATTAATTGTATAAGCGTGGGAAGAAGTACATTATTGAGATAAACCGAATAATTCATCCAGGGATTACTTAATGGATGAGATTCAACGGATATCGGCTGAACAATCGGCATCAACTGATCATTAGTATAACCTTTAGCTTTCCCCGTTTTCAAGACAACATTAGCCGAAGCTAAGGTTGAAACTGTCTTTAAATCCTGAAAGAGTAACGACCCCGAAATTAAAAAAGCATTATTGGTATAATATACCAACTTGGGTTGACGACCTGATGCCGCATCTGTTCCAAAATCTTTAGGAATTGTAAGTACAGCGTATATTTCTGCTCGTTCCATCCGTTCTCTTGCTTCGCGGAATGAAAGACTTTTATATATAATATCGGTTTTCGGGAAAGCATCTAATTGCCGTATAAATGATCGTGACGTAGACGAATTATCGTTGTCTACTACCGCTATTGGTATCTTGGTAGGTAAACCCTCATTCATCATATATACAAGGGTTATCATAGAAAGGATAGGCGCGACAATTAACCCCCAAATACAAATCTTGGAGGTAAGTATACGCTTGCATTCCCTAAGAAATACGGGTTTAAATCCTGTCTTTGAAGATTCCATCTATTTTTATTTATTCCTTTATGATAAGAGACATTCCCGGAATTACGTCAACTGTCTTATCTTTATCTAAAAAGTGAGCTCTTACTTCGAATGTTTTACGATCGTATTGACCCGTAGTTTTTGTAGCCTTCCATGCTGCGTATGTACCCAAATCTTTACGGTAATATATTTTCATTTTAACATATTGATCTATTGCCGGAACAAAGACGTCTATTTCATCGTTCATTTTGAAACGCGCTAAACGGTCTTCACGAATATTAAATGTTCCCCATTTATCTGAAAAATCCATAATGTTAAAAATTGGAGCGCCTGTACCGACTAATTCCCACTCATTAGGAAACCGTTCGGATATTTGTCCATCAATAGGTGAAATCAAATAACTTTCAGCAACGTATGAGGCAGCCTCTGCTACTGCTCCTTTAGCGCGTATTACCATTGCTGAAGCTGCATCTTTATCTTCTATTTCCGATCCGTTCAACGCCATATCATATTGAGATTTGGCAGCTCTTTCGGTAGCTATTGATGATTGATAATTAGCTTCGGCTTCGTCTCGTTGCTGTGCTGTCACAACTCCTTTATCAAATAAGTTTTGTATACGGCGATATGATTTTTCAGCAATTCCTAATCCTGCCTTTGCTTTTTGCCATGTTTCATAAGCGCCTTGTTTTTCTTCTGAACGAGCACCTTTTATTGCCTTTCTGTTTTGCGCTATAGCGCTTTGTTCGGCAGCATCCGCCTGCACCAATTTCGCATCTATATCCGGCGCGCTTAATATAGCCAGCGTATCGCCTTTATTCACAAAATCTCCTTCTTTGACAAAGAATTTAGCTATACGTCCAGGAATCTTACTGGAAATACGAACCTCTGTTATTTCGGCTTCTCCTTGTATAATATTATCTTTCTGATTCAAAAAGAAGAATCCATAAAGACCTACCAATACTATAACTGTAGTGAAGCCCAGAATAGGAATAAGCTTCGACTTTGCGTCAGCTTTTTGATTTTCTGTACTCATATATATTTCTAATTGTTTATATTACGACCTAATGCTTTGTCTAAATAAATACGGCATAGCTTAACATCAATCTGCGCGTCAATTTTTTCGGCATGAGCTGAAATCCATGCTGAATGGGCAGATAGAGCATCGGAAGCAGAGATAACGCCTTCTTCAAAACCTACATTCGCATAACGTAAATTTTCATCTGCTTTTTCAGTATTTTTAGATGCAGCAATTAATTTTTTGTTTGCCTCAGTCAATTTATAAATAGACTGATTAATTTGAAGTTTAATTTGTTCTTTCGTTTCTGCCAGTTCGTATTGTTTAATACGAGTCTGTACTTTCGCCGCATTAAATTTAGCGGAACTCGTAATAAAATTTAACGGTACTTTTACTTGCACTGCTACAAGCCAAGAACCTTTAAAATTTCTTTGTGATCCATCTTGCAAATTTGGTTTTAACCAATTATATCCTAATGACAACCCTGCTGATGGTAAAAATTCAGAAAAAGCAATTTTTTCCTGCTTTTTATACATTTTGGTTGACAAATCGAGACTTCTTATTTCAGATCGGTTGGAAATAGCGTCATCTATATCTTCTATATTTTCTGCTCGATTATCCAAAACCAATTCTTTTGTATTCTCATCCGCTAAGTTTATTTTATCACTTATTTCTAATCCACAAAGTTGGCAAAGTAACATTTTTGAAAGACTAACGCCATTATCAGCTTTTGTCAGAGTCATTTCAGCTTCATTCAATTTAACTTTAACACTCAAACGATCGGCTTTTGTCGTAACTCCTTCTTCATACATAGCCTCAATATCTGTATCCATTTTAGTTAACAAATCAACATAAGATTGCGCCAATTTTTGTTTATAAGAAAGGGATACAACTTGCCAATATGCTTCATCAACCTCAACAATGACATCTGTCATCTGGGTTTCTTTCATTGTCTTTGCTAAGCTTTCCGCATAAGATCGCAAATCGTGATAAGCAATTATTTTTCCTCCTTGAAATATAGGCTGAGTTAAAGAGAAACCCGCATTCCAAAAATCACTCATGTTTATCCGTCCTGCATCATATATTGATTCTTTCACGGAGGGGCTGATAGGTACCGTACCTGAACCGGGGATCGAAATACTTGAGGGAATAGCTGATTTTCCTATTAAATGTAAATCTTCACTGAAGTGTAAATATGTACCTGATCCGGAAATTTTAGGAAAAAAATTCATCAAAGCCTCTTTTTTCTGATAATACGCAAGTTTTTCTTCCTCAGAAGCTATTTTTAATGCTTTATTATTATCAATTGCTAATTTGCGACAATCTTCAAGTGTCAAATATTGTTGGGCGTTTATAAGACTACCCGAAAATGTAACGAAGAAAAAGAAAATTAAATAAAAACTCTTTCCAGACATATGATATTCTTTGTTGTATAGTATAAATTACAATGTTATAAATAACATTTATAAATAGAAAAAGTCATTTGTTGTTTAAACAACTTTCATCGTAAAAGTATTTATAATTCATTATGTGTGCAATATTTAAGTAAATATTTTTGTTTTTTTTTATTATTTGAAAAGAATTTTGAACTTTCATTCTTTAAAGAAAACTTTCTTTACACGATGAGATATAGAGGTAAGTATTTCATAGGGGATTGTTTCCGCTTTCTCCGCCAATTCAACAACAGATTGGGCTTTTCCAAATATTTCGACGGAATCGCCTTCTTTCACTCCGTCAATGTCTGTTATATCTATCATAGTCAGATCCATACAAATATTGCCAACTATGGGCGCTTTTTGCCCGTTAACAATAACTGAACCGGTTGAATTACCAAATTTACGGTTAAGTCCGTCGGCATATCCTATACGAATGGTAGCAATTTTTGAATTACGGTCGATCTTTCCTTTTCGTCCATAGCCTACCGTCTCGCCCGCTTCAATTTGCTTAATCTGAAGAATGGTCGTTTTTAATGTACATACATTTTGTAATCCTTCGCTCCCACTAGCGCTAATACCATACAATCCTATTCCAAACCGTACCATATCCATTTGCTCTTCAGGAAAACGTTCGATACCGGCAGAATTTAGAATATGCTTCATGACTGGATATGGCAATCCTTCTTGAATGCTTGAGGTAATATCTTTAAACGTAGCAATTTGTTTTGTCGTAAAATCATCAAATGTCCAACTTTCGCTGGCCGCTAAATGCGAAAAAACCGAATGTACTTGCACACCGTTTTGGTTATTCAATCGTTTTATCAATTCAGGAACATCTTCTTTTGTAAATCCCAGACGATGCATCCCTGTATCTATTTTGATATGGATTGGATGATTAATAATTCCTTGTATCTTCGCTTCTTTTATATAAGCGTCCAATATTCTAAAATTATAGACTTCGGGTTCTAAATTATAAGTTGCCAATTCCTCAAAACCTCCCACTTCTGCGTTTAATACGATAATCGGCAATATAATTCCATCTTTACGCAATGTAACTCCTTCTTCTGTAACTGCTACTGCCAGATAATCGGCTTTATGATATTGTAAAGTTTTTGCCACTTCGGAAGACCCTGTTCCGTATGCGTTTGCTTTTACCATACAGATTATTTTTGTATTGGATCGAAGATGGGATTTCGCAAAGTTAAAGTTATGAACTATAGCGTCTAAATCTACGTCTAATACAGTTTCATGAGTTTTCACTTCCAATAATCTGTCTATCTGCTCAAATTCGAAACTGCGCGCGCCTTTCAATAAAATGACCGAATCGGCTAGATTTTGCCATTCTCCGGAATTGATATAACTTTTGGTAGTTTTGAAAAACTGGCAATCAACGTTCTTAAACAAATCGCTGTTATCGCTTATTTCCCTACCGATACCGATCAATTCATCAACCTGCTTTTTTTCAATCAAATCTGCCGCGATATGATACAAATCTTTGCTATTCAATCCCGACTGGGGTATATCTGATAATATTAATACTTTTTTTAATTTACTATTTGAAGCTCTTTGTTTTAAAAAATCCAATGCAATATTCAACGAATTCAGATCTGAATTGTAAGTATCATTAATCAATATGCAATTATTTTTTCCTGAACGAACATCTAAACGCATTGCAACTGGTTCTAGAACCTTCATCCGGGCAGCTATTTCATTAGGTCTTACATGCAAATAGCTGGCGGCTGTTATTACATGCATTGCATTTTCAATGGACGCTTCATCTGTAAAAGGAATTTCAATATTTGCGACAAAATCGAGGATTGAAAGATGTATATTGGTAGAAGATTCTCTTTTCTCTATTTTAAAGATTTTTACAGGACTTTTTGAGGAAGCTTTGCGAGACCATGTCATCCGTTTTTGAGAAAGACAGGCAATATCCATACATTCTTCAAGTAAAGAATTTTCTTCTTCGCAAATAATTATATCGCAATTGATAAAAAGCTCAAGTTTTTCCAAACACTTTTGCTTCATTGAAACAAATCCTTCTTGATGCGCTTGTCCTAAATTTGTAAATATTCCGATAGTCGGGTTTATAACTGCTTCCAAATTGGACATTTCTTCTGGCTTAGAAATTCCTGCTTCAAAAATACCTAATTCCGTATTTGCATCTATTTCCCAAACGGAAAACGGTACGCCTATCTGAGAATTGTAACTACGTGGTGAATGAGTAATATTAAAATTAGGACTCAAAACCTGATAAAGCCATTCTTTCACTACCGTTTTACCATTACTGCCTGTAATTGCAACAACCGGAATATCAAATTTTTGTCGATGATATGCAGCTACTTTTTGTAATGCCGTCAACGTATTAGGTACGATAAGGAAATTGGCATCTTTATAATCATTCCATTCTGGAAGTATAGTACTGACTACAAAGTTTCTTACATTTTGATTGTATAATTCCGTAACGAACTTATGACCATCATTATTTGCAGTAATTATTGCGAAAAATAACGTTTCGGAAGGATAAAACACTTTACGGCTATCTGTCAGTAAAACACTGACAAACGCATCATTAAAACTACCTTTCTTTATACCTAAAGCCTTAGCTATTTCGTGAATCGAATATCTCATCTGAATTTTGTAATCTACTTTCTAATTCATTATATTCTGCGCTGCAACAAATGTATGGATATTTCGTTTTGAATGTATCCAGTTTTAGGATAGTTTGATTTAAAAAATGTTTATAATCCTGCGTATTTTGATTTATTGGTCGATGATTAATAGCTGCTGAAATTTTGTTCCATTCTTTAATTATCAAATGAGTTTCTTTGGAGAAAAAAGTTTCGGAAAATTTATTCCATATATATTTTATAGCCAGATTGTTGGGATGAATCATATCTTCTCCGTAAAACCTATAGTCACGAAGTTCATCTAAAACAATCTCGTAGGATGGAAAGTAAAAGACATTATCAAAACGCCCGCATAATCTATCTACAGCCAGCAATAATATTGATTTGCTCAACTGATTTTCGTGCGCGCCGTCCTTTAAATGCCTGATAGGACTAACCGTTATGATAATTTTCAATGTCGGGTTATTTTCTTTCAACCGTTCTATCAATATTGTCCAATCTCTGACAATCGTATCAATTGATAAGCGATATCGGCTGAATGATGATGACGGTAATTTATGACAGTTGCCGACGATTTTTGAATTTTCTTTTAATTCATAAACATAAGAAGTTCCGAAAGTAATAAATAAGAAATCAGCTTCAAATATTCCTGTTATTGCGGTTTGCAAACTAGCGTTTATCTTTTCCAAACATTTATCCTTGTCTACATCTGAAAACCACCCATGATGCGAAAAGCTTTGGTACAAACCTCGATATTCAAAAATATCTTCATTCGTAAATAATTTTTTGTCTAATATCCTATTTATGGACTCGCTTATAGATGAAGGGTTATAAAGTATTCCGAAAGGGTTTAAATTGACATCAAATTTGTTTTGTAATAACAACTCTCCAATATTTTCAGCAAAACATGATCCAAACATAATAAGTTTGTCTTGGTGTG
>CALYRA010000052.1 GCA_945292135.1 uncultured Dysgonomonas sp. | reverse complement strand
AATACCCAAACACTATGTTACTCATTTATAAAATAATATCAATTTAAAAATTCAAGCATGTTATTACAATTTACAATCGGTTTTATGGATTATCGCAACAAATTATAATCAAACGGATTCCTTATAAATGATCTTAACAAACCTTATTATAAGGACTTGCAAATTTCTATAATGAAAGACATTCGGACAATAACAATTAATTAGTATAATCTTATATAGATATACCTAATTATTGTTATTTTAAAGTATATTTATTATAATTAACACAATGCAAAATATATTGAGAATACACTTAATCGATTTAGAAAAAAATAAAACAGTTAATATTGAAATATAAAATATGCTTCAATCCACAAACTATCATTCGTAAAAAAACAAGACATTAATTCAACCAATACTAAAATCGAAGAACCATCAACGGTTAAAAATAAACTATAACATACCGGTCATCCCCTTCTTCTGTATTCGATTGGAGAACATTTTTTTACTTTCTTGAAAGTACGATTAAAATATGGGACATCTTTAAAACCCGAAAAATAACAGATCTCTGCAATTGTCAAGTTTGTTTTCAGAATCATTTGGCAAGAAGATTCCACCCTGTATTCGTTCAGATAAGAAAAAAAAGATTTGCCTGTCATTCGCTTAAAAAACACGCAAAAAGAAGATTTATTCATATCCACTAATTTAGACATCTCATCCAATGTTATTGTGTTCTGATAATTATTCATTAAATACAATTGGATTTTTTGCATTCTCCTTGTTTTTTTATCTTCAACTATACGTTTGCCGACCTTATCAATATTATCTGTACAACCAATTATAGACAAAACCCGAATCAATGAACATAATCTTTCGACTATCGATTGGTCTATCATAGACAACAGAATATCCTGAAGAAAAACAAGATTGTCGCCTTTAAAAGAGATGGCTTGCTCTTTATCCTGTAAAGATTTTAATAACGGACGCAATTCGGGAAAAGTCATTATTAAATTATCAAGAAACAGCTCGGAAAAGGTAATAGTAATATTCTCAATTTTGCCTTCACGATCAGCATCCAGTTCGTCAAATAACCAGCAATGCGGAATATTAGGCGGAATTAGAATAATCTCATTACGCGAAAAAGGCTCAATCTTATCACCGATAATTCTGGTTCCGCTACCCGTAATAATATAAGACAATTCCCACGATTCCTGTTCATGCAAAGTAATCTGTTCGTGCCAAAATATTTTGACATGATCAAAATGAAAAGAAGATTCTTCAAGCTTAGGAAGATGAGTATATTTGATTTTCATAAAAGAATACAAAGCCTACGATTTCCAATATTGCAAATATAAGACAATAGTAATAAAATATAATCCAACAACAAAAAGATAGTTTAACCTAAATTTGCCGATAAACAAATCAAAACCGAAAATGAAAAATCAGACAATCGACATAAAAGATTCAAAGCCGCATTACGCTATTCTTGACGGATTACGGGGAGTAGCAGCAATAATGGTAGTATTATTTCATGTGCTTGAACTTTATACCAATGGGGATCATACGAAACAAATCATAAATCACGGATATTTAGCCGTCGATTTTTTCTTTATGCTTTCCGGCTATGTACTTGGATACGCCTATGATGATCGTTGGGACAAAATGACAATCAAGGAATTCTTCAAACGTCGTATCATCAGGCTGCACCCAATGATAATCGCTGGTATGGCTTTCGGGGCGTTGCTTTTTTACTTCCAAGATTCGCCGGCGTTGGGTTGGAGTGGAATACACGATGTTCCGGTCACAAAACTTATTTTAATCATGATTATAGGTTTTACTCTGATACCAATTGGCAAAGGCTTAGACATAAGAGGTTGGAACGAAATGTACCCGCTTAATGGTCCTGCATGGTCACTGTTTTTCGAATATATTGCAAACATTCTTTATGCATTCGTCTTGCGTAGAACAACCAAAATCGTCTTATCCATTCTTGTTATTATAGCAGCAGGAATTACCTTACATTATGCTTTTACAAATCCGAACGGAGACATTATCGGCGGTTGGTCTATCGACGACCCCGTACAACTAAGGATCGGACTGACCCGATTGGCATTTCCATTTTTAGCCGGTTTACTATTAGCCCGAATCGGCAAATTGAAACACACCAGAAATGCTTTCCTTTTGACAAGCTTATTACTGATAACACTCTTATCAATACCACATTTAGGAGGAGAAAACAACATATGGAACCGTCTTTACGAATGTAGCTGTCTGATGATATTTTTTCCTTTGATTATCTGGTTAGGTGCAGGCGGAAAAATAAAAGGAAAAACCTCAAAAAAAGTATGCAAATTTCTTGGAGACATTTCATACCCTATTTACATCACACATTTCCCATTGATTAATGTTTTTATGGCATTTACAGCAAACAATAAGCTCACATTGGCTCAATCATGGCACTATGGACTGATAACAGTTGTTGCGTCAATAGCCGTAGCGTATCTGTTAATGAAATTTTATGACCTGCCTGTTAGAGAATGGTTAAGAAAACGATTTTTGAGTATAAAAAAGACTTCAAATAAAATCGACCAATAACAAATAGAATATAATCATAAAAACCATATCATTAATAACAGTCCATCATTATAAAAGAAAATAATTTTGCAAGTCGTTAAAGTCTTTACCATAAGCAGCGTGATATAAATAAATTCGAATGACTTTTAGTATATTTGAAAAAAATATAGATTGAAATCATATACATTCAAAGAAACTTTGCCATTCGGTTTTGAGATAAAAGACTTACCGAAGATGAACCGAAGAGCCTGTTCAATAACAGGTGAACCCCATCGTACAAGCTTCTATCAGATTATCCGTATTACAAGAGGTAAAACCATCCAAAAAGTTGACTTCACGCCTATCGAAGTTTCAGCAGGACAAATATTATTTATCGGAAAAGATCAAGTTATGTCTTTCGACGTAGAATCAGAATACAATGGAGAAATAATATTATTCACAGACGAATACTATATCCGCAACGAGTCCGACAGCCGATTGATAAAACAAATAGAATTATTAAATCCCTTTACAGTCAATAAACCCATTTTATATGATGAAAATATTGACTCTATTTGGGAATTGATGAAAAAAATATACAAACCCGAAAACGACAATTACATTCCACATATTTTACATCACTTGCTAAGCAGCCTTCTTATCTATTCGGAAAGGATAAATGATAATTCGGGGCATTTCGTAACATCGCAGGGATATCAAACAACCCTTCAATTTTCGCAAGCGGTCGAAGAGAATTACAAAAATATGCGTAAAGTAAATGAATATGTGACATATCTGGGAATAACTTCCAAAGCATTATCCAAAGCGTTGAAAAACACAATAGGCAAAAGTCCTAAACAATATATAGACGACAGGCTTTTATTAGAAGCAAAACGCCTTTTGGTATATAGTAATAAGAGTGTGAAAGAAATATCTTTTGATTTGGGATTTGAAGAACCAACAAATTTCAGCAAATTCTTTAGGGAGTTGGTCGGACAAAGTCCAAATGATTTTAAAAAACAACAAAAGGCATAAAAATATCATCATCGGCTTCATTTTTATCACCCAAAACACCATTATCCACACTAAATTTGCATTATAAAACAATTAAAATTTAGAGATATGAAAAATGTAGTGATAATAGGCGCCAGCGGTTTTGTGGGTACAGCAATCGTGGAAGAAGCATTGACAAGAGGTTATCAGGTAAAAGGAATCGTCCGTAATCCGGAAAAAGTGACAATCAGCAATCCAAATCTGAAATTAATAAAAGCTGATATAATGGATGCGGAAAGCCTGACAGAACTATTGAAAGGAGAAGAATCGGTAATAAGCGCGTACAATCCGGGTTGGACAAACCCTGAAATATACGACGATACTCTCAAAGGATATACTTCAATTTTAAAAGCAGCCAAAAACGCGGGCGTTAAACGCCTTTTAATCGTTGGGGGAGCAGGCAGCTTATACGTAGCGCCAAACGTGAGGGTTATGGATACAAGCACTTTCCCACAAGAAATACTACCAGGAGTAAAAGGATTGGCTAAAGTTTTGACAGACTTTTTATTGCCCGAAAAAGACATTGATTGGGTATTCTTTTCTCCTGCAGGAAACATCTTTCCGGGCGAACGCACAGCAAAATTCCGTTTAGGAAAAGACAATCTTATCGTTGACAACGACGGAAACAGCAACATTTCTGTTCAGGATTACGCAGTCGCAATGATCGACGAATTAGAAAATGCTAACCACCATCAAGAACGATTTACAATAGGATATTAAAATAAAAGGAAAATGAATAAAATCAACGGTATAATAGCGATTTTAGCCTTTGTGTTGATAGCATCATCATGCAATAATACAAAAAAAGAGAACGCAGAAACTAATGAATTAACAAACAAGGAAAAAGTAAAAGAGTTACTTTTAATTTTCAATAACGGCAACCAAGAACCACTGAAATATATCAATCCAAATAAATATATCCAACATAATCTTGGAGCTACCAATGGCGTTGAAGGGCTTAAAAATCTTGTGGCTTTTTTATCTCCATCACAACCAAGCGTAAACACAGTTCGTATGATAAGCGATGGAGATTACGTAGTAGCACAGACAGAATACGGTTACGAAACCCCTATGGTAGGCTTTGATATTTTTCGTTTTGAAGACGGCTTAATTGTTGAACATTGGGACAACTTGCAAGCCATACCCGAAAAAAATCCAAGCGGTCATACACTAATAGACGGAGAAACAAATATAAAAGAAACTGACGCAGCAGGTTTGGAAGCAAACAAGGCAGTAGCTAAAGGATTTGTAACAGATGTGTTGATGGGAGAAAATCCGGCAAATTTGGAAAACTATTTCGAAGGCAACAACTATATACAACATCATCCACTTATCGGAGATGGATTGGATGGATTAAAAGCCGGATTGAAAAAAATGACAGAAATGGGACTGACATTCAAATATACCAAAATACACAAAATCCTTGGAGAAGGCAACTTGGTATTAGTAGTTTCAGAAGGTGAGATGGCGGGCAAGCCAACATCGTTTTACGATATGTTTAGAATAGAAAACGGAAAGATAGCTGAACATTGGGACATTGTCGAAACAATACCGCCTGTCGAAGAACATAAAAATACAAATGGCAAATTCGGATTCTGAAAATTATAGGTAAAAATATAAGTTATACAATCAAATTACATCCTACAAAAGAAAGGCAGTTAAGAGTTTAAATGACTAACCGATAGTCATAGAATCTTAGCTGCCTTCCTATATAATCATTATCAATATTTATAACTTTGCCTTTGTCAGGTAAATTGACTAAGCTAAAGAAAAACGTGGAAGAAATAATTCTTCTGACAGAAAAGATAAAGGAGGAATTTCATTCCCCCCTTTATTTTATTTTCCTTCTCCAGAAATTATATAATAGAAAACCTGTATATATAAACTTAATAAATTTACCTTACTGTGGGGTATAATTCAAAATTTGACAAATCAGGTTTTGCTTTGTTATTATCTAATTAAAAACAAAATTAAGCTTCATATCCTTCATGTGTCTTTTTCGATCCATAAGATCCGGCAAATGAACATAGCGCAGCGCCTGCCAATAACGCAAAGAATGATATAAGAGCCGAGCTTGCTGCAGCGCTACTTGCTTTATCAGCTTCTTTCAATGCTTCTTGTTTCATTTCTTCAAGATTGTTTTTAGCCTGTTCGATTGAATCTTCAAGATTTCCAACTTGTTCTTTCGCCTGTTTTCTTGCATTATTGATCAATTGAAGGTATTCGTCTGTAACCCTGTCAACTTCTGCTTTAGACATATTTGAATTGTTTGCAATAGCCTTTGACAAATCGTTACGATCAACATCCTTAAAGGCATTTTCTGTTCTCGCTTTTACTTTCTCTACAAAATCATTGATAATCGTTTCCGCATCATTCGGTTGAGTCGCCAATTTTTTTAAAGTCCTGTTAAAGTCATATTTTATGTTATTCATTTCTCTTTCCAAATATTCGGGTTGGAATTCTTTAACTCCACTTTTTCTAAGAGCCTGACGTACATCCTGTCTTACTTCTTTTTTATCGACATTTCCGGAAAAGTCAAAATCAAACACTTCTTGAACCTGTTCGCCAAGGTTACTTACTCCACTTCCCACTGCCGAGGTTACATTCGTAATAACGTTACCTGCCACAGACGAAATTGATCCCAAAATATTTAATGTCATTTTTACCGTTCCAACAGTTAAACATACCAGCATGATAACCGTCGCAATAGTTGTTGTCGCCCATACGAGAAAACCATGAATGATACCATCCGTTCCGGCAAGTTTTCCAGCAACTAATCCTCCTGCAGCTAAACTTATTAACAAAGAAATAACAGTCCATATACCAATAGTTGTTCCTATTCCTGCAGTTGGATCACTGGATTGAGGATCAAACATGAATAAACCTATACTTGAACCTAAGATTGATAGGAGAATAGATACTGCAAAAACCGTTACGACTCCTGCAATAATACTTCCCCATGATACTCTTTTTCTTCTAAAATCTCTAACTTTGATAGTCTCCATTATATTTTTATTATTAATTATTATAAATCTAATAACATTATTATTACGTTAAAAGTTTAATAATTAAATTGTTAAATAATCTTTCCCTTAATTATAATGAAGTCCTTAATATGAAAATTTCTAAGTATATATTATATTAAGGGATTAAGATTATATTAAAAAATAAAGCTTATCACGTCAAATAGAAAATCGTTTAAAGTAATGCCTTCAAAAAATAATACAACTCAAAATAATTGAACATCTTAAATATTAACAACAAAAAAAACCGCAATAGCTTAATGCATCACGGTCTTTATTATCAATTGTCAATAGTTAATTGCAATGTCTTTTTGAATTTTCCATTTAGTCAAACGGAAATACCTCTTTGATTTAATAGTATATTTGAAAACTATATTCGTATCGTTAATTAAGAACTCAATATTTCAAGAATTTTAATTTTACTCAAGTATTCTTTATGCACAAAATACTTAGAACGCCTTTGTTTATTAATGGATTACATTCTAAAAAGTAGCAAAACTTAAAACCTATATTCCAAGTTTAAATGAATCATTCTTCCATTTCCTCTTGCATATTCATCGTCTCTGGCCATTAACATTGATGAGGATGTA
>CALYRA010000051.1 GCA_945292135.1 uncultured Dysgonomonas sp. | reverse complement strand
CGTATGTTCCTATCAAGAAGGTAAAGAATTGGTCATGGGAGTCTTTTTGGTTAGTACAAGGGATATTCGCATGGCTTGTTTTTCCATTGTTAGGTTCATTATTGGCTATAAGTTCAGATGTTGGATTATTTCAGCTGTGGAGCTCTGGAGGCGCGATGAAATCAATTATATATGGAGTGCTTTGGGGTGTTGGAGGTCTCACATTTGGACTTAGCATGAGATATTTAGGCGTAGCTTTAGGGCAAAGTATCTCATTAGGTACATGCGCCGCTTTCGGTACGTTATTCCCTGCTTTATTGGTTGGTAAAGATTTATTTCATGGAGAGGGATTACTCCTTTTGATAGGAGTTTGCATTACGCTGGCAGGTATTGCAATTATTGGATATGCAGGAAGCCTTCGTTCCAAAAATATGAGTGAAGAAGAGAAAAAAGCTGCCGTAAAAGATTTTGCTTTGACCAAAGGTCTTTTAGTCGCATTATTGGCAGGCGTAATGAGTGCCTGTTTTGCTCTGGGATTGGATGCAGGTACGCCGATCAAAACGGTAGCATTGAATCTTGGAATCGACCCTCTTTATGCCGGACTTCCCGTTATATTCTTGGTCACGCTTGGAGGTTTTCTTACAAATGCCGTTTATTGCGTTCAACAAAATATTAAGAATAAGACCGGCAACGAATATTTTAATATTCCTAAAAATGTTTTAGTAAACAATATTCTGTTTTGTGCATTAGCAGGCGTACTTTGGTATTCCCAATTCTTCGGTTTGGAAATGGGTAAAAGCTTCCTGAATGACAGTCCCTTGTTACTTGCTTTTTCTTGGACAATCTTAATGTCTCTGAATGTTGTGTTTAGCAACGTATGGGGTATCGTCCTCAAAGAGTGGAAAGGTGTTAGCAAAACAACGATTTGCGTATTAGTACTTGGATTAGTGATATTAATCTCGTCTATTGGCGTCGTTGCAATTTCGCAGCAGTAGAAATTTAAATATAATAATATAATTAAAAATGAAATCAATTTTAGATAATCGTCCCCAATTGGCAAAACAGGTAGCAAACGTCGCGGAGGTAGCAGGATATTTATGGCAAAAAGGTTGGGCTGAAAGAAACGGCGGCAATATCACAATAAATATAACTGATGTCATTGATGATGAGGTTCGCGCGATGAAACCAATAAGTGAAGTTTTCGAAATAGGTAAAACTCTTCCAAACCTGAAAGGCTGTTATTTTTTCTGTAAGGGAACAAACCGCCGTATGCGTGATTTGGCTCGTTGGCCTATGGAAAATGGGTCTGTTATCCGCATCCTTGATGATTGCAGCTCGTATGAAATTATTGCTGATAATCCTGTGAAGCCGACATCAGAATTGCCTTCACATTTGTCTATGCATGATTATATGATTAGTACAGGTTCAGGATATAAGGCAGCATTACATACTCATCCTATCGAATTGATAGCGATGACCCATAAACCTGAATTCTTGGAGAAAGATAAGTTGACATACCTTCTTTGGAGCATGATCCCGGAAACAAGAGCATTTTGTCCGAAAGGCTTAGGTATAATTCCTTATAAAATGCCTAGTTCGGTAGAATTGGCAGATGCTACAGTCGCCGCATTATCAGAATATGATGTTGTGATGTGGGAAAAACATGGAGTATGTTCTGTTAGTAGTGATATTATGGAAGCATTTGACATGGTGGATACATTAAATAAGTCTGCGCTTATTTATATAGCGGCTAAATCGATGGGTTACGAACCGACAGGAACATCTATGGAAGATATGATAGCATTAGGTAAAGCGTTTAATCTTCCCAAATAGGAAATTAAATTAAGTTGGTATTAACAGGATTCTATAGTAATATGGAATCCTATTTTTTATTATTTACAAACTTTTGGTAAAGGGCAATTCTTTTAATAAAAGTTCTTTTTACCCATTTTTTAAGTAATAAAGCTTTAAGACAATTTTCGCAATTGTTTTAATCTTTTTGAGGGTGTAGCTTTATAATTTTTTCCTTCAACACATTATCATAATAAATAATTGTGTTTTTGTAATCTCCTGACATGTTTATACTTATCTCAAAAAAGAGAAAGATATATTATTTTGACCTTGTTTTATTCCATTTGGATATAATTAGGAAAGACCTATTCAAACCAATTTGTCTTTTTCAAAATTTAATCAATTGCTTTTAGCCTTTCTTCAAGTTATATAATATCCTCTTTATATGGATGTTTGAATGTGTATAATATAGGTGGATTATATGTTTTACTAGTTTTAGTCTCTTCCAATTGCACAATACGCCCATCCGATAGAACTTTCCGCTGAAAATTTCGGCGATCAAATGTTTTCCCTAAAATGATCTCATATATTTTTCGAAGCTCGGTCATAGTGAACTTCTCCGGTAAAAGTTCGTAGCCTATAGGTATGACAGGCAGCATAGCTTTAATTGTCTTTAATGCGGTTTTTATAATGTCATTATGGTCAGATTGCAGGTGAGGAAGTTTGTTTATATCATACCATTTTAAAGTTTCATCAGGACTGCCCGAAAGTTGTACTTCATCATATTTCACAAGCGCGTAATATCCTAAACTTATAAATCTTCTTAAGAGCCAGTGACCGTCATGATTTATAGATGAATTTTTATTTAAATAATCTCTATTTTGCTCTATATCTGTTCTTTTGGGATCGCTAAAAAGATGAAATTGCTTAAGAAAAATATTTTTTAATCCGGTATGAGATTCTAATATGCGATAAGCTGCTCCATCAGCATCCTCATGATTGAACATAAATCCTCCCAATAAAGACCAATAATCTTCGAGTTCAAACTTTCTTAATAATACGTTTATTTTTCCCTTATTGAAGCTAAATATTACACAATCTACCGAAAAACCGGGATGAATATTCTCTTCATTATAACTGCTAAAGTTGTTAGTTATCATTTAATATTTAATCGTTCTATACCCTTGATACAAAGATGATAATGTATATCGAGATTTATATTTCGTAACATGTGACACTTTTTATAAAAAAATTATTTAATAATATTTTTATATAACTTGTTTTGTGATTGATAATTTTTCCATTAGAGAAAATAATTAGATTTTATATTTATTCGGGTATCTTATGTCTATTTTTTAGTGATTTCAGGTTTTTAATTTTACGATATTGGATATAAGATTTATGATTAGTTAATTTACATAATATATGTTGCGAATAATTGGACTAAGATTTTTTGTCTCGAAACAATAACTTTGATCCAATCAGTTGCCCTAATATTGCTAAGAAAATAAAAAGTGGGATACAAACTCTGGGCGTATCAAGCCAAATTCGCATCGCAACAATTATAGGTATTGAGGCATGGATTAGTAACCACCAAATAATTGTAAATTTTTTATATTTGTTTCGCCACCGACCTAAAGGTATATTAAGTACAAGAGTGGCTATTACTACATATACTATGTTCATTTCTGTTCAAATATAAAAAAATATTTTTACACCAGAAGTAATAAATTTGTCCGAATTTTTAAAAATGTTTATGTTATACAGCCAATAAATTACTTACTCATACAGTTTTAATTTTGAATGGAGTTATCATTTGTTAAAAATAATTTTTAGAATATAAATTATTGATTATTATGATTAATAGCTGAAGGACTTAGCTTGAAGGGGTTGTCGTAAATTATGAGAGAATATTCGAATTGTTAAAGTGTGATTTAAAAAAAATCTATCAAATATTGAAGTCTCTTACTGTTTGGGTTGTTATCCTCAAAATATATTTAAGGTTCGGAAAGACTAAATATAGTGTTTTCAAGTACTATATTTACTTATGGATGCTGAATTAAAGGTTAGTATTTAAATAGACGAAAATTATAGATAGGTGAAATTAATGAGATTAAATCTTATGTAAAAAATATAACAAAAAGAGGAATGTAAAGCATTCCTCTTTTTGTTAATATATATAATTTGTAATTATATTTTTTATTAAAAGCGATCAGCGCGAAGTGAATTGCCTGAGTTCACGCCAATAAATTTTGCAGCGGAACTTAATTCTCCTTCTTCTGATTCAGAAGCAATTGCGTCAGCTTCTTCCAATTCAGCAAATTTGTTAAGTGCAGATACTAACGCTTTAACATTTGAACCATTCTTTTTCAATAGATCACGAGCATAAGTATCAGCAGCAAAGTTTTGTTCTTCAGTATAAGGAATTTGAATTAATTCATTAACAATAGAACCTAATTTATCACCTGATAAAGCCAACATTTTTTCCATTTGGTTTCCTGCTGCTTTGCTTGCATTATCTTCTGATGCAATCTTCATTAGGTTGTCACGAACATCTTTATTTGCGATATGACCAATTTGTGTTGAGATTACAGCCAATAATTCATCATCAGAAAGAAGATCCATCATTCCTGAATATACACGTATATTTCCGTCAGCTAAAGCAAGTATATTTGCTTCATCATTAAGATAAACTTGGTAATTTAATGTTAGATCATCAACTGTAATGTATTTAGGAGCAACTAATGCTTCTAATCTTTTATAATATTTATTATCGGGTTGAGCAACAGTGTTATTGTTATCCATAAATGCTGCCATTTTAGCGGAAACTTGGTTTGCGGCCATATCGCCGGCCATGCCCATAGCAGCATCGCCTACAACTTTTCCAGCGCTTTTAGCTGCTTTACCTAATGATTTTCCAAAACCTTTTCCGGGCTGAGCTTGAGCAGAGTTAGCAAATACAAATATTGCGCAAACAGCTACAACAGTAATTAACGTTTTTTTGATCATAATTTTTGAATCTAAGTTAATAATTGTATTTAATTTAAATAATGTTTGCAAATATAACGTATTTTTTGTTAATGCTAACTTTAGATTTATTTTAATTAATTATTTATTTTTTTCCAATTTTCATAATCTTTTATAAAACCTCTGCACATCCAATTAGCCAGTGCCTGTCTATTGTTTGGTTGAAGAAATCTTCGTTGATCGAAAGTATTTTGTATGTTTCCAAGTTCCGCAAAGAGACCTACCGGAGTGGTATTATCTAATACATATAACCTTCGGGATTTGATAGTACCGGTAAAACCTCTGTTGGGTTGATGTTTATTATAATGAGCGTTAAATGTTTCCTTCATCGTTTCCGCTAATTTTTTTCCCGCTAAACTATTATGTGCATAATAGAAAAATACGTCCAGTTGCTTTTTTTTACTTCTGCTGTCAAGATGTATAAAGACTGATCTTTTATATTTTGCTTTTGATTTTTTGCTTAGGCTATTGATTTTGTCGGATCGTTGCTTCAGCCTTTTTGTCTGATTCAGGGGTATCGCTTGACCCATACAAGTTTCTGTTTTGCTGTTATTCAGGTAAATACCATCTCTGATTCCATCAGATTTGTCTTGTATTATAACATAAACCGTAGCACCTTCTTCAAGAAGATTGCGCGCTAAACGTAAAGTTATATCATAGGCATATTCATCTTCATGGAGTTCTTTGCCATTGATTCTGCCGATAGCACCCGGGTCAGGACCACCATGTCCACTTGAAAGGAAGAAGCATGCTCCTTTCAATTTGTTTGATTTGACTGTATAATTCTGATATTTTGATCCAAAAAGTTTATTTGTTCGTTTTACCCCTTTTGTTTTTAACGTCTGATTATCATTTGGTTTTTTCTTTTGAGCAAGTATATTAATATTTGAAAAACTGAAAATAAGAATTGAGATTATGTAAATATATTTCATCCTATCTTAATTGTACGATATGAATATAAGGTATAGATTAATTGGTAATTATCTTGCAAAGATAGGAAGAAGTGTATAAAAATAAAAAACCACGGTTCTTTTAAAACCGTGGTTTTTGAATATTTAAGATATGTTTCTTATTAGATTCTTTGAACTCTCTTATAACCGTATACTGCTTTAGCGCCAAGTTCTTCTTCGATACGAAGTAATTGGTTGTATTTAGCCATACGGTCTGAACGGCTTAATGAACCTGTTTTGATTTGTCCGGAGTTAGTAGCAACTGCAATATCAGCTATTGTAGCGTCTTCAGTTTCACCTGAACGGTGAGATGTAACTGAAGTATAACCTGCGCGGTGAGCCATTTCTATGGCATCAAGAGTTTCAGTCAATGAACCAATTTGGTTAACTTTAATCAGGATTGAGTTTGCGCAGCCTGTTTCAATACCTTTTTTAAGGAAATCTACATTTGTTACAAACAAATCATCACCTACAAGTTGGATTTTATCGCCAAGTTTGTCGGTAAGTAGTTTCCATCCATCCCAGTCGTTTTCACCCATACCATCTTCGATAGAATCGATAGGATATTTAGCTACAAGACCTGCAAGAAATTCTACTTGTTCGGCAGATGAACGTTTAGCTCCGTTAGGGCCTTCAAATTTAGAGTAATCATATACTCCATCTTTAAAGAATTCGGAAGAAGCACAGTCAAGAGCGATTGTTACATCTTTTCCCGGTTCATATCCGGCAGCTTTTATCGCTTTAAGGATTGATTCAAGTGCATCTTCTGTTCCGTTCAATGTAGGAGCGAAACCACCTTCGTCACCTACGGCTGTACTAAGTCCTCTGTCATGGAATTCTTTTTTCAACGCATGAAAAACCTCAGCACCACAACGTAATCCTTCTTTGAATGAAGAAGCGCCAACCGGACGGATCATAAACTCTTGAAATGCGATAGGAGCATCAGAGTGAGAACCTCCATTGATGATGTTCATCATTGGAACAGGTAGCGTATATGTATTAGTACCACCAATATAGCGATATAAAGGAATATCAAGATAGTTAGCTGCAGCTTTGGCTACGGCAAGTGAAACGCCTAAAATAGCATTAGCGCCAAGTTTTGATTTGGTTTTTGTACCGTCAAGAGCAATCATTTTTTCGTCGATACCTCTTTGGTCAAGAGCTGATTCTCCAAGAAGTGCGGGCGCGATTACTGTGTTTACGTTTTCAACAGCTTTTAAAACACCTTTTCCAAGATATCTTTTTTTGTCGCCATCACGAAGTTCTAATGCTTCATGTTCGCCGGTTGAAGCACCGGATGGAACAGCAGCACGACCAAAAGCGCCACATTCAAGTGTAACATCAACTTCAATTGTAGGATTTCCTCTTGAATCCAATATTTCACGTGCGAAAATTTTCTCGATTCTCATTTTTTTATTGTTTTAATAATGAATTAAATATATAATATTATTTTATATTCGGTAAAGACGCACAAA
>CALYRA010000050.1 GCA_945292135.1 uncultured Dysgonomonas sp. | reverse complement strand
TTAATTCTTGACGCTTCACCTCCCTACCGTTAAGATAAGACACGGCTTTCAGCGTTCCGGATTCATAAGGAATACGCCATCTGACATGCAGATCATCCTTTTCTTTGCTCTTACGCCCTAACGATACGCCATTAAGGAATAATTCGACTTCATCGGCATTGTTATAATCAGCCCAGATATCTATATCCTGACCTTCTTCCCAATTCCAATGAGGAAAGATATGAAGGACATCTTTATCCGTCCATTCGCTTTGATACATATAGTACACATCTTTAGGAAATCCGGCAAGGTCTATTATCCCAAAATATGAACTACGAGCAGGCCACCAGAATGGCGTAGGTTCGCCAAGATAGTCAAAGCCTGTCCATACATACATACCACTTATATAATCGTTATTTTTGACCAGATTCCATGAACGTTCATGGGTTGTACCCCAAGGCACGTGGCTGTTGTCGTACGACGAACATTGGCGCACAGGTCTGTCATAGGGTTTGTCCCAACGTTCGGGACGTATAAGGGCTTTGTCAGAAGGCATTTCGTAATAGCCGCGAGACATGATTGATGATGTAGATTCTGTTATAATATATTTTTGTCCGGGATACATATTCGGAAATTCACTTACTTTTTTATCATTATAGTTAAACCCTAAGATATCCATCGCTCCCGAACGGATAAGGTGATTGTGTCGACCGGCTTCGTTATTGCCTGTTGTTACAGGTCGTGTGGAATCATTTTTTCTTACTATATCGGCTAGTTTGATAGCCAGCAACGAATTGACATGCAAGCTGTCTTTATCCTTGCCTTTACTAAGATTGGAAGCAAAGTTGAACATCATATTAGCCTGTTGCAAATCCAGCGTATCAGTATTTATATCAGTCCATTGTTCAAGAATTTCATTCCCTATGTTCCACATAAATATTGACGGATGATTGCGGTCGCGTAAAATAATATCCGATAAATCACGCTCGTACCAATCGGGGAAATATTGCGCATAATCATGAGGCGATTTCTTTTTACGCCACATATCGAAAATATCTTCCATTACAATGAAACCCATCTTGTCGCACAAATCGAGAAATTCAGGCGCAGCCGGATTATGCGAAGTACGTATACCATTACACCCCATTTCTTTAAGCATTTCTAACTGGCGTTCCATTGCCCGTACGTTCACGGCTGCTCCAAGCGCTCCCAAATCGTGATGAAGACAAACACCTTTTATTTTCATATTTTCTCCGTTCAGAAAAAATCCTTTTTCTGAATCGAATGTGAAATACCGGATTCCGAATGTCGTTTCGTCTTTATCTATAAGTTTTCCGTTTTGCTTAATAATGGTTATCAACTTGTATAAATAAGGATTATCGACTGACCATAAAATAGGGTTATCTATTTTTATTTTATTTATAACGGTTGTATCTTGTATGTAAGATAATTGATATTTTGTATTTATTTGTTTTACTATTTTTTTGTTTGAATCTTCAATCATCAAATTTAATTCGATTTCACCTTTGCTATTTGCATTTTTTATAACGCTCTCTATTTGTATTGCAGCCGATTGTTTTGATTCTTCAGGTGTGGTAATGTAAGTTCCCCACAAGGCGATATGAGTTTTGTTTACCGTAACCATTCTGACATTGCGGTATATTCCTGAACCTGTATACCATCGGGAGTTAGGCTGTTGTGAATTGTCGACACGAACGGCTATAATATTTTTTTCTCCTTGTTTTATATAAGGCGTCAGATCGTATCTGAAAGAAATATATCCGTTCGGACGTTCACCGAGTAATTGTCCGTTAAGCCAGACTTTACTGTTCCAATAAATGCCATCGAAATCAATATAAATATTTTTTTCGCTAATATCCTTCGGTATAAATTCCTTCCGATACCACCCGATGCCTCCGGGCAAAGCTCCACAACCCGGCGATGCCGGATATTCTTCGGAAAAATCCGCTTCAATACTCCAGTCGTGCGGCAGGTTTAATGTACGCCACGAAGAATCGTCATAGACCAAATTACTGGCTAAAGAATCATCGCCCAAAAAGAATTTCCATTCTTGCGTGAAATCTTCTGTCTGACGTCCTGTTTCTTGAATCTTTTTTGTACAAGACAAAAGCAAAGCTGATAAAAATACATAAAATAAAATCTTCATATTCAATCTTTTGATAAAATCCATGTGCAATATCATTGATACGATATTACACAAAAGATTTTATATAATGATTATTGGGCAGCGCTTACAATTGCTTGTATTGCATCGGAATGCGCTTGATTTCCGTTCGATCTGTCAAACAAACCAAACCCATAATGTCCTGTATTTCCATTGTCCCAATAGATGGGAACCAAGCCATAGGCTAAAGCGCTTTTAGTGACATAATTGAGGTAATTGTTACGCGATTTGATATGATTTTGTTGCGGTATTTCGGGTAAATCGGTACGCAGATGCGCTCCATATTCGCCCATAATAACCGGATATCCTTTATCAACAAAGTTCGTTTTCATCTTCAAAAACTGTTCGTCCACCCAATCTTCCATTCCCAAGGTCGCTGCATTTGGATTTCCCGCAAACTCACTTCCCCAAAGGTATGTATAGCCATCTTCTTTCAGGCAGAACTCCCATGGGTCATAATAATGCACCTCGACCATTAGGCGGTCAGGTGTAGGATCGATAGGCATTTTCAGATATTGTACTGCCTGATTAATATTGGTATTGTACGCCTGAACTATCAGATTGCGCCAAGCATTATGTCCGCCTGTTGAGCGGACAGCATTTACAAACACCTGATTGAACGATAATTGAACTTCTATATTTTCGGCTGTAGGATTTCCGGAAGATGAAGTGACCTCATTTGTTCCCGCAAATAGTAAATGCTCATCATAATCGCGGAAATAAACGGCTATTTGTTCCCACAAAGCCTTGTGTTTCTTATTTATCTCTTCTTGCTTATCCTTTACCGGATTTTCATCTCTCCAACCACCATCCCAATGTATATTGACAATAGCATACATATCATTTTCTACGCAATAGTCCACGACTTCTTTTACGCGGCTTAGCCACGCATCGTCAATTTTATATGTCTCATGGTTGACTATATACCCACTCCATGCGCATGGAATACGTACGGTTTTGAAACCCGCAGCTTTGACGCCATCTATCAGTTGTTTGGTAGTTTTAGGATTGCCCCACATTGTTTCGTTAGCCGAAGTCGCATTGCAAGCTTCAAGTGAATTTCCAAGATTCCAGCCCACTTTCATTTTTGTAGCCAGTACCAGAGCGTCGCTGTTCATACCGTTTTTGTCGGAAGGTATATTAAGACTGATTCCGCTCTGAATTACTTTCACTGTCTCTGTTATATCTCTCAACGTAATTTCTATCGTTCCTTCGCGGCTTGCATAGGCATTATTTGGTTTTATTTTAAATGTTTTCTGCGTATCGGATATAGCCTTAGTTTGTACTTCCGCTATCCAATCGGCTTTAATGCTAATGGCGTATTGTCCGGTTGCCTGAAGTTCGACGACCATATCTTCTCCTTCTGCCGAAACTTCATATTTGTCTTTTTTCACTACCAGAAGGTCTTTTAAAGCCTGATTCACTTTTATTTGCTTTGACAGTGAACCTGCCGTAACAGTTATTATTGCCGTACGGATGTCATTAGTCGTATTTTCAGTCGCAACGACGTCAAACTTAATTGTTCCTGTACCTTCGCCCGAAACCGGAGCAACTGTGCACCATGTTTCAGAGCTTGATACTTTCCATTGCTGATTTGTCCGAATATGCATTGTTTTTGTTCCTCCGACGGTCTTGAAGGCGATTTCCTCAGCTGATATGATCAATTGGGGTTCAGCCGTATCATTGTCGGAACAACCATACCCGACTGCCAACAGAAGAAGCAAGCATAATAGTATTCTGCAATATGTTTTCATATTATTTTAATTTATTGTTGATAAACTCTTTCCTGATATCAGCAATCAGGGACTAAGTTTTTGGTTATTTTATTTCGATTTTATCTATTGTTACAAAGACATCATCCAT
This sequence comes from uncultured Dysgonomonas sp., assembly GCA_945292135.1. GTDB lineage: Bacteria > Bacteroidota > Bacteroidia > Bacteroidales > Dysgonomonadaceae > Dysgonomonas. Next base: position 3,209 of record CALYRA010000050.1, on the reverse strand, counting down.
GTTTGCAATATCGGCAGCAAGATTTTTAATGTCAATTGCGTATACCATAAGACCTTCTGCCAAATTACTTGGCGTAAATGAAACTGTATATGTCCCATCTCCGGTTATTGTCGTATCTCCTGATCCCCCACCCCAATATTGAACACTCCAGTCGCCATCGGCAAAAGAGATACCTGCTTTATAAGCGCCTGCCGCGCCTGCTTTAAGGTTAATACCTCTGATGGTGAACGTCACGTTCATATAGTCGCTGAATTTGAATTGTGATTTATCAATAGGTGGATCAGTTTTCGTATTTCCATATTCATTGTACAATTCGATACGAAGATTGCCGTTTCCTTCCAAGTTCCCATATGCAATTTTTGAATTGTCGACCGACAATATTGTTCCGGGTTTATTCGCGTCTTGGTTATCGGTTGATAATATAAAATGATAAACCATGTACTGATCTTTAGTTGTCAGGCGCTGAGCCAGCCACATATCGGTTATTGTACCAAATACATCCGTTTTAGTTTTGAGAAGACGTAATTTATTTTCGGAAGTTGTTTCAAGCTTAGTTGTGCTTATCCAACCGAAATTGGTTTCACTTATAACTGCGCTGAGTGGCTGTCCAAAGTCGATATCGTTTTTTGCATCCAATGTATATGTACCTTCTACATCAGCATTTCCATATGAAGAAAATATAAATTTACCTCCTGCATTGTTCGAAGCCGTAAATGTGAATTTGGTCGCTGCTATCATATCCTTTTTATAGGCTGCCCAACCTGTTGAAATATATGAACTTTGGGTTGAGAAATTATTGATTAACTTGCCATTAAGGTCAGCCCAGTCATAAGGGGCGATTTCTGATAGCGTCCATGCTTTTGATTTTGTTGTGGTCAATACATCATTCGCAGTTCCATCGATTGGAGGAACCGGGTCTTCGGTCTGTATGGGTGGAGTCCAACTATCTCTGTAATCTTTGGAAATATAATTTAAGCACGTACCCGACGGCACAATCATTATTTGCATAAAGTCTTCGCTCAAATACAGTATCCTGAATTGAGTTGCAGCCGATATTTCATCTGCTCTTTCTGAAACATACAATGGATTGGCATCCGAAAAGGATATCGTGTGTTTATCTACATCAAGTATATATGTTCCATTATGTGATCCCAGCCCGTAATTTTGCTGATCTACATGAATATTCGCTCCTCCGATAAGATCGAAAGTCATCTCACCAAAATCTGCGGCGGCGCACATCCATTTATTTCCGGGGTAATCAGCCAACCAGTACCAAAGTGAATTACCATCATCGCCTGCAAGTGGCGTAATTGCATCTTTCCAATTCCATGGGTCAGCATCAAGATAATTATCACCCGAAGGCGTATGCAAATTATCCCATGAATATGTGCTTGTAAAGAAATACAATGGTCCGGCAAAATGTCGGCTGACTTCGTTCGCATCTAAATCAAGATACCATGTTTTAGATTTACCTACGCCGCCTGAAATCATTGTCCATAATTCATTATTGACAAATTCGGGATAGAACTTTTCTATTTCGAAGGTCACAGTTTCGCCATAGACAAGTCCTCCTTGCGTCTGTACGCCAAAAGTCACTTCGTATGTTCCGGCAAAGGGCATCTTGAGCGTAACCTTTTGTTCTTGGCTTCGACCCTGCGGATGTTTCCAAAGAGGTGTGTATCGGGATCCCATCAAATTGGTCAGATATACAATGTTAGGATTGGTTTTATCATATTCGATTTTGAAAGCTATACCTTCAACCAGATCTTCCGATTTAACATCCGGATCGCTCATCTCATATTTGTCAGGGGAACAGGAAGCAAATATTATTGCCACCATCAGCGACGTAATAAAGAATTTAAATATCTTATTCATAATTGATTCGATTTAAAATTTATTCCCAACCTGCATTCTGTTTGAGCAGATTGTTAGATTGCGTTATCTGTTCTTGTGGTATTTGCTGAAAACCTCTGGTTTTGAGTATATTTTCTGATTTAATGATTTTTTGCGTATCTACTCCACCATTTTTTACGGTAACGGATGTAGCTATTGTCTGAGCTGCTACATTTACGCCACAACGCAACAAATCCCAATAGCGGTGACCTTCGAAGGCAAATTCGGCGCGACGCTCCGCAAGAATGTTTTCTGCCGTAACAGGTTTTGTTGACAACCCCGAACGGGTACGTACTTGGTTAAAATAATCCTGAGCATTAGGGCTTCCCAATTCTGAAGCCATCAGCAATACGTCGGCATAGCGTATTGATACATAGTCCTGATACTGACCTATCATGAAATTCACGGCTCCCAAAGCTTCTACGGCATCCATTACCTTGCCGTCAACAATGGTTGCTATCGGCGTGTATTTCTTATTGGAATAGCCTGTATATTCTCGCTGGTCTTTTATATCTGCATCTATTTTTTCTAATCCTAAATTGATTACGGACAATTCACGGCGTTGGTCATTTGCTTCAAATTTGTTCCAAAAAGCGAACGGCACTGTACATGCTCCCCACCCTTTTGAATACGGATAGGCTGTTTTGTTGCGCAAACCCAACATTACAAGCCAATAGTTTCCATCAACCTTTCCGTCATAATTACTGGTATAATTGTATTTGATCGCAAATACTGTTTCGGCATTACCTTTTCCGGCATAACTGGTATTGTCTTTATTTTTATTCTTCTTGTACGATGCTGATCCCGGCCACAATTTGGCATAGTCGTCCAATAGTTTAAACCCGCCATTGGTTATAATATCTTCCAGTCCTTTCAAAACGTCGGTCTTATTTACAATTCCTACTAAATCCGTTTTGTTATAATAGCCTGTATAGAATAAAAATACGCGGGCAAGCAATGCTTTTGCAGCCCATTTGGTTACACGTCCGTCATTTTTTTCCGCCCATGCGTTACTATAAGCTTCGCTTGGCATTTCGGTTGCGAATACCAGATCTTCAGCAATGAGTTTGTAAACGTCATCTACTTCTGCCTGTGGCACATTTTCGTTGGTAGGAGTCGTAATTAAAGGTATCTTTTCCCATGTACGAACCATATCAAAATACATATATGCTCTTAGAAAACGTGCCTGACCTTCGATATATAAACGATAAGCATCATCGCCTTGCCAGTCAATTTGCGTCATCTTTGACAGAAGCATATTGCAGCTGTATAATGCTTTATAATAGGCTTTCCAATTGGCGTTGAACATATCTTTT
>CALYRA010000049.1 GCA_945292135.1 uncultured Dysgonomonas sp. | reverse complement strand
CGTCGGGTACCGGCTTAGGACTTCTTTTGGTGATTGAATAAGTGAAAATGCACTGTGGTGAAGTTATTGTAGAAATCGAACCGTACAAAGGTTCGGTATTCAACGTTACGATACCGATTGTAGACAATCTGGAAATTAATAAATTAGATAGTCTTGATACGACAAATTTCTCTGAAAAAGAGGTCGGAACGGATATATCAAAAAAGATTGACAATCATGCTGATCTGTCTAACAAGGCAAATCTCCCACTCTTGCTTATTGTAGATGACAATGAAGATTTTCGTGATTTTATTACAGAATTGTTTTTCGACTCATACAGGGTTATTACAGCCGAAGACGGTCAGGAGGCTTTCAGTCTGGTAATGGATCAGTTGCCGGATATTATCCTTTGCGATGTGATGATGCCTAAAATGGATGGATACGAATTTTGCCGCAAAGTAAAAGGCGACGTCAGGACATCGCATATTCCGGTTATATTGCTTACTGCTAAATCATCGGACGAAAACAGATATTCGGGAATAGAAGCAGGAGCAGACGATTATATCGCTAAACCATTTAATATAGACCTCTTGACATTGAAAATATCCAAAATAGTTGAAAAACAAAGGTGTATACAGCAAAAATTTAAACATAAAATAGACATATCGCCCAGTGAAATTGAAATAACTTCAATGGATGAAGCATTTGTCAAAAAAGCTGTCGCTTTGGTTGAACAAAATATTGACAATCCCGAATTTCTGGTAGAAGACCTTTGTAAGGAAATGGCTATGAGCAGAGTGTATTTTTATAAAAAAATACTGGCATTGACAGGAAAAACACCTTCCGAATTTATACGATTTATTCGGATGAAACGCGCCGCCGATTTACTCGAAAAGAGTCAGTTGTTCGTTAATGAAATTGCTTATAAGGTAGGATTTAACGACCCTAAATATTTCAGGAAGTATTTTAAAGATGAATTTGGTATTGCTCCGAATGAATATAAAAAACAGAATACCAAATAGCGGTCAATTAACATATCGCCCCTATCAAATAAACATATAAGCCCCTTGGGTGAACGGACTATACCCTATCTAAGAAACACCCTATCGGGCTTTGTTTAAGGTGATCGGATAACTTTGTGAAGTTTAACTTTATTGACTAATATTCATGAAGAAGATTGTTTTTATTGTTCTTGCTCTATCGGGTTTTCTGTCATTGAATGCGCAGTATATTTACCCGTTTCACAATATAGGTTTGACAGACGAAGAACGGGTTGACAATCTGTTATCATTAATGACCATTGACGAAAAAATACAGGCTTTGTCTACCAACCTCGGAGTACCCCGTTTGGGAATAAAAAGTACAGGACATTCAGAAGGATTACATGGTTTAGCCCTTGGCGGACAGGGTAATTGGGGTGGCTTCAAATTAGTAAATAATGAAGCGATTCCGGACGCTTATCCCACAACTACTTTTCCTCAAACTTATGGTTTGGGGGCAACATGGGACAGGCAATTGATAAAGCAAGTCGCCGATATTGAAGCTACGGAACTGCGGTATTATGTGCAAAACCCGCAGTATAATAAAGGAGGTTTGATCATGCGCGCACCGAATGCCGATTTGGCTCGCGATCCACGTTGGGGACGAACCGAAGAAAGTTTTGGCGAAGACCCTTTTTTAGTAGGGGAATTAACTGTCGCTTTTGTCAAAGGATTGCAAGGTGATAATCCTCGTTATTGGAAGGCAGCCTCTTTAATGAAGCATTTTCTGGCGAATAGTAATGAAGATGGACGGGATTCGACTTCCTCAAATTTTGACAACCGCCTTTTCCATGAATATTATGCCTACCCTTTCTATAAAGGTATTACAGAAGGGGGATCAAGAGCTTTTATGGCATCCTACAACGGCTGGAATGGCACAGCGATGACAGTCCACCCTGTTCTGAAACAAATAACCCGCGATCGGTGGGGAAACAATGGAATTATATGTACAGATGGAGGAGCGTTAAAGTTATTGGTCGAAGCACACAAAGCCTTTCCTAATCTGACAGAAGGCGCCGCAGCAATAGTTAAAGCTACTGTCGATCAATTTCTTGACGATTACAAACCTTATATTTACGATGCTTTGAACAAGGGATTACTTACCGAAAAAGATATTGACAACGCCATCAAAGGCAATTTCATTGTAGCCTTGAAATTAGGATTTCTCGATGCAGATCAGATAAAAGTTCCATATACCGAAATTGGCGTAACCGATACGGTAGCCGGCTGGAAACAAGAAAAGACTAAAGATTTTGTTCGCCAAGTAACAGCCAAATCCGTCATACTTCTTAAAAATGAGAAACAACTCCTTCCATTGGATAAGTCGAAAATAAAATCGATAGCTGTTATAGGTCCTCGCGCAAATGAAGTGTTACTCGACTGGTACAGTGGAACTCCTCCTTATACAGTTACGATATTGGAGGGGATAAAAAACGCTGTTGGCGAATATGTAGAAATATTCTTCGAGCCTTCAAATGAGTTAGACAAAGCAACAATTGCCGCACAAAAAGCGGATATCGCTATTGTCTGTGTCGGCAACCATCCCTATGGTACCGATCCGAAATGGAAATACTCGCCCGTGCCAAGCGACGGGCGCGAAGCCGTAGACAGAAAAGCCCTTTCGCTCGAACAGGAAGATTTGGTCAAGATTGTATATAAAGCTAACCCTAACAGTGTATTAGTACTTGTAAGCAGTTTTCCATACACAATCAATTGGTCGCAAGAACATATCCCCGCCATATTACATATTACAAATAATAGTCAGGAATTAGGAAATGGTCTGGCAGACGTAATTTTCGGCAAATACAATCCCGCAGGTCGTACGACACAAACTTGGGTAAAATGTATTACGGATCTTCCTCCTATGATGGATTATGACATCCGTAACGGACGTACATATATGTATGCAAAAAATAAACCTTTATTTCCGTTCGGTTATGGATTAAGTTATTCGGATTTTGTATATTCGAATATTAATCTGTCTTCTTCAAATATTAATAAAATACAAACCGTAACCGTTAGCGCAGATATAAAAAACGAGGGTAAGATGGACGGAGAAGAAGTAGTCCAATTATATGTTAGCTTTCCTGATTCTAAAATTCAACGACCAGTAAAACAACTAAAAGGGTTTGAACGTATCATGATGAAAAAAGGAGAAAGCAGACGGATAGAATTCAAATTGACTCCCGAGGCATTCGCATACTGGGATGAGAACACAAATCAATTTGCTGTCGAAACAGGTAATGTCAATATTATGTTAGGTAGTTCATCTGAAGATATAAGATTGAGAACAAAATTGAAAATAAAAAAATGAAAAAAACATTTTGCCTATTTATTATACTTACAAGTATGGTTGCTTCAAAAGCGCAAAACACTTGGCAATATTATTTTGATAAGCCTGCCGATATTTGGGAAGAGTCAATCCCTTTGGGAAATGGGCGAATCGGAATGATGCCTTATGGGGGTATAGAGAAAGATAGAATCGTCCTGAACGAAATATCCCTTTGGTCAGGAAACAAACAGGATGCTGATAATCCCGATGCTTATAAACATTTGGAGGAAATACGTCATTTACTTTTTACTAATAAAAACAAAGAAGCGCAAGACTTAGTATATAAAACATTTACCTGTCTGGGCAAAGGAAGTTCCGATTATGGAGCATACGGTAATTTTCAGAATTTTGGCAACCTCTATACCGATTTTATTTACCCTGACAGCGATGCGGAGGTAACAAACTACCGACGCACATTAGATATGAATAACGCCCTTTCGGTTACAACATTCAAAAAAGGGGGGATAACATATACACGTGAATATTTTACTTCCTTTTCAGATGATATTGGAGTTGTGAGATATACTGCCAGCAAGCCAAAAAGTTTATCATTTAAGCTAAGCATGCAACGCGACGAACTATTTAACGTGTCTGCTAAAGATAATTTGCTTGATATTGAAGGACAACTGAAAGATAATGTCAAAAATGATGGAATGCGCTATTTTGGCAGAGTGAAGGTTTTGAATAAAGATGGTTCAATCAAAACTCTTAAAAATTCTATTGAAGTATCGGATGCCACAGAAGTCACATTGTTAATATCAATGGCGACCAGCTATCGTAACGGCGATCCGAAAGAAAAGGCATCTTCTTATCTGGCGGCTTCGAGCCAAGATTTTACAGAGTTAAGAGAAAAGCATATTCCTCTATACCAACGCTTTTTCAACAGAGTTGATATCACTTTAAATAAAAACAAAAATTCATCATTACCTATAAACAAACGACTTGAAGCATTTAAACAGGATCGTAGCGATAATGATTTAGCGGCACTTTATATGCAGTATGGGCGTTACCTGCTTATCAGTTCGACACGTGAAGGAGGTCTGCCTCCAAATTTACAGGGATTGTGGGCGTCGCAAATTTCTACGCCATGGAATGGAGATTATCACTTGAATATTAATTTGCAGATGAATTTTTGGGGGGCTGAAGTTGGTAATTTGTCGGAGTTGCATCGTCCCCTGATAGAGTATATAAAATCATTGACCGAACCGGGTAGTAAAACAGCCCGTATTTATTATAACAGCCGTGGTTGGGTTACGCATATTCTTGGTAATGTATGGGGATTCACTTCTCCATCCGAAGACCCTTCATGGGGAGCGACAAATACGGGGGGAGCATGGTTGTGCCAACATCTTTGGGAACATTATGCCTATACTTGCGATACAACATATCTTCGTTCAGTATATCCGATAATGAAAGGTTCAGCCTTGTTTTTCTCTGATATGCTTATTGAAAATCCCGAAAATGGTTATCTGGTAACAGCCCCGACTACTTCGCCGGAAAATAGCTATCGGACAGATAATGGTGATATAGTGAGTATCTGCGCGGGATCGACAATGGATAATCAAATCATCCGTGAACTTTTTACGAATGTAATCAATGCCGCAAACATTTTGAATACTGATAAACAATGGGCTGACGAACTTGCGGCAAAAAGAGCCAGATTAGCACCTACCTCTATCGGAAAATATGGACAGGTGATGGAGTGGTTAAAAGATTATGAAGAATATGAGTTACATCACCGACACGTATCGCCATTATATGGTTTGTATCCGGGTTATGAAATGACTTATGACAAAACTCCCGAATTGATGCAAGCCGCCAAAACAACTCTGGAACGGAGAGTTGATGAATCGACCGGTTGGTCTATGGCATGGAAAATATCCTTTTGGGCACGATTAAAAGATGGTGACAGGGCTTTTAAGCTAATAGGCGATTTGCTTAAACCCGCGGGAACGGGACGGGGTACTTATCCCAATCTTTTCAGCGCGCATCCACCTATGCAGATTGACGGAAACTTCGGAGGGTCATCCGGGATCATGGAAATGCTTGTACAGAGCCATGCAGGATATATCGAGTTTCTTCCGGCTTTACCTCAGGAATGGAACGAGGGAGAAGTTAAGGGATTCAAAGTACGTGGTGGCGCTGAAGTTTCTTTCGCATGGAAAAACAGTACTCTCACAAATCTATCTATACAAGCCTCATCGACAAATACATTTAAGATAAAGAAACCGGAACGTATGAAAGTGAAAATGGAAAATTTCTTTAATTATAAAGAAGATGATGAATTTATCTCTATTAACCTCGCAAAGGGAGAATGCTGTACAATTAAACTAAGCTACTAAAAATTATAAACCCTATAAAATCATGAAAAAACTAATATTAAGCGGACTAATTTATTTATTGTCGCTACAAATCAATGCGCAAGAAACGGTTCCCGTATATCTGGACGATAGTAAACCGATCGAATCAAGGATAGAAGACGCATTATCAAGAATGACTCTTGAAGAAAAAATAGCAATGATACATGCGCAGTCAAAATTCAGTACCCCCGGAGTTCCACGCTTAGGAATACCCGAAATATGGATGAGCGACGGACCTCATGGCGTCCGAATGGAAATTGACTGGGATACATGGGCACATGCCGGTTGGACAAACGATTCGTGCACGGCTTTTCCTGCGTTAACCTGCCTTGCCGCAACTTTTGATCCCGAATTATCTGCCATCTATGGTAAAGCATTGGGTGAAGAAGCTCGTTTTCGTAAAAAAGACATGATATTAGGTCCGGGCGTGAATATATATCGTACTCCATTCAACGGACGTAACTTCGAATACATGGGTGAAGACCCGTTCTTGACTTCTAAAATGGTAGTACCTTATATCAAAGGAGTTCAAAAAAACGGTGTAGCTGCCACGCTCAAACATTTTGCATTGAACAATCAGGAATTATGGCGTAACCAAATAAATGTAGAAGCAAGTGACCGCGCTTTATATGAAATTTACCTGCCTGCATTCAAGGCGGGAGTGACAGAAGGCGGAGCGTGGGCGATAATGGGTTCTTATAATAAATTCAGAGGTCAGCATTGTACGCATCACGAACTACTGACCAATAAGATATTAAAAGGTGAATGGGGATTTGACGGTGTCGTTGTTACCGACTGGGGCAGCGCGCATTCGACACGCGAATCAGCTCTTTACGGACTTGATATAGAAATGGGAACGTGGACAAATGGTTTGACATGGGGCGAAAGCTTCGCATACAATAATTACTATCTGGCGAACCCTTATCTTGAAGCTATCAAGACAGGAGAATTGCCGGTATCCACCCTTGATGATAAAGTAAGACGCGTATTACGTCTCACTTTCCGTACAAATATGAATCGTCTCCGCCCTTATGGAAGCTTTGCAACACCTGAACATGCTTCCGTCGCCCGTAAAATAGCCGAAAGTGGTATCGTACTACTCAAGAATGAAAACAATTTTTTCCCTATTCCGGTAGGCAAATATAAAAAAATATTGGTGGTAGGCGAAAATGCTTCACGTTCGTTAACTCCGGGTGGTGGATCGTCTGAATTGAAACCTAAAAATGAAATTTCTCCATTAAACGGTATTATAGCCAAATATGGTAAGGAAAATGTTACTTATACTATGGGTTATGGCTCAGGGCCTTCTGTTTATGATAAGTTCGAACCTTCTCCATACAATACCGATTCGTTAAGGGCAGAAGCGGTAAGATTGGCAAAAGACGTCGATCTGGTATTATTGATTGGAGGGTTGAACAAAAACTATCAGCAGGATTGTGAAGGCGGCGACCGTATTGATTACAGTCTGCCTTTCGGACAAGAAGATTTAATAAACGAACTTGCCAAAGTAAATAAAAATCTGGGAGTAATCATTATTAGCGGTAATGCTGTAGCGATGCCTTGGATAAACAAGGTCTCAG